>NZ_JBMJAR010000108.1:0-505 GCF_049221845.1 Campylobacter sp. GB48 | reverse complement strand
TATGAAAATAAGATCAAAAATATCCCTATCATAGGAGCTAGAATAAAAATATATGATAAAGATAAAAAAACACTCCTGTATGATAATACTGCCAATGATCAAGGAAAAATAAAAATTTCTAATAGTGAGATTAAAGATGAGGAATTAAGTTTTTATATAGAATTAGAACATCCTGACTTTGATGAAAAACCTATAGTTTTTAAGAAAAGGTCTAGAAAAGCAAGAAAATCCTCTTTATTTTAGAAGGGCTAAACTAAGATTAAAACATACTCCTTTTGAGAAATTACAAACTCCTAAAGAATTTAGAGAAGCTCTTGAGGTGAATGATGAAGAAAGAAAACATTATCAAGAAAAAGATGGAGAATTAGATCAAGATTGGAATAGTTTAAAAGCCAAAGCAGAAGAACTTTTAGCAAGAAATGAAGCTATTATTAAAAAAACTTATGAAGAGGAAATGAAAAAAGCAAACGAGCAATTACAACGAGCTACAACCGACAAAGAGAAA
>NZ_JBMJAR010000107.1:0-506 GCF_049221845.1 Campylobacter sp. GB48 | reverse complement strand
TTCAACCTCACATTCATAATCATATTAGATAAAAAGATACTATCTTTATCAAAGCTTTTTAAGTTATATTCTAGTTTTAAATATCTTTTTTGTATATCTTGTATTAAAGTTGAAAGATTGTATAAACTTAAACTTTCTAATATATTTATAAGTTCTATCTTACTTAAAGTATTAAAATCATTTAACAAGCTAAGATAATTACTTATAATAGAAGAAGAATTGATATTATGAAATACAATTTTATTTTTTATATCTTCTTTAATAAAAAATTGATTATTTTTTATATAAAAATAATCTTTAAGATGATGATTACTTAATATTTGATTATAAAAACTTAAAAGACTTTCTTTACTATTTAAGTCTATAAAATTTAAAAATATATTTTCTTTTAATAATACTTCTTGTAATTCTTTTAAGTTTTTAAAAGCTTGATTTATATTAGAAGTATTTTTTAAAACATAAATGATATTTTCATCTTTAGAAATTGTTCTATTTATATTATATTG
>NZ_JBMJAR010000106.1:0-512 GCF_049221845.1 Campylobacter sp. GB48 | reverse complement strand
ATGGCAAAAGCCATCAATGAAAATATTACTAGAACTAAAAATGCACTAGAACAAGATGCGAAAGCAGTAGAACAATCAGTAGATACAGCTAAAGAAATAGAAAGTGGTAATCTAACAGCTAGAATTACTGCAATTCCTGCTAATCCTCAATTAGTAGAATTAAAAAATGTATTAAATGATATGCTTAATGTATTAGAACAAAAGGTTGGTTCTAATATGAATGAGATTAATAGAGTATTTGATAGCTATAAAGCATTAGACTTTACAACTGAAGTTAAAAATGCTAAAGGTGGAGTTGAAGTAACAACTAATGTGTTAGGTCAAGAAATAGTAGCTATGCTAAGACAATCATCTGAATTTGCTTCTTTATTAGCAGATGAAAGTGGTAAATTACAAAGCGCTGTTAAAGACTTAACTGATTCTTCATCAAGCCAAGCTTCTTCTTTAGAAGAAACAGCAGCAGCACTAGAAGAGATTACTTCTTCTATGCAAAATGTTTCTCATAAAACTAG
>NZ_JBMJAR010000105.1:0-517 GCF_049221845.1 Campylobacter sp. GB48 | reverse complement strand
ATCTATGTAATAAATTTTCACCCTCTGAATTTTTAAGATTAGGATCTGCTCCTAGTTCCAATAAAAAATGTAAAAGTTCTAATTTATTAGCTCTTTCTGTTTTACTGGCAAAACCTAGAGGATCAACTTGAAAGATCAAAGGTTTGTATTGTCCATTGCTATTATAAAAAGAAGCATTGATATTAGCTCCCTTATCCACCAAAAGTTTAATAATTTTTTTTGTTTTTTCTAATAAATCTATATGATCATCATCTATTTCAAAACTAACGCAAGCTAATAAAAAATTCAACCATGTTTGATCTTTTACAAATTGTAAAATAAATTCATGAAATTCATGATCATATGCCTTGTGTAAGCAAAATAGGTAATAGGCTATAGTAGGTCTTTGGATTGGGTATAAATCATAAATATCCTTACCTTTTGGATCTTCTATGATGCAAA
Source organism: Campylobacter sp. GB48 (assembly GCF_049221845.1). Classification (NCBI taxonomy): domain Bacteria; kingdom Pseudomonadati; phylum Campylobacterota; class Epsilonproteobacteria; order Campylobacterales; family Campylobacteraceae; genus Campylobacter; species Campylobacter sp. GB48. The sequence goes on along the minus strand of NZ_JBMJAR010000105.1, from coordinate 76 downwards.
CTACATTTATACCTTCTTTATGGATAAATTCTTGCCATTCTTTATAATATTTATCTTTAATGCTATGTTTGATTTC
>NZ_JBMJAR010000104.1:0-526 GCF_049221845.1 Campylobacter sp. GB48 | reverse complement strand
TTTCATCAAATAAAGCTTGCTTATCTTTATCATATAAAACATAATCTTCACAAAAATATAAAGCTTTTAATAAATAGGGTTTTGAATCGATGTTAATGTTGTTGATATCTTGTAAGTTTAAAGTCTTTAGTAGGTATTGTTTATTAGCAATAATACTTAAGCTTTGATTGGAATTTAAAAAAGTATTTCTTTCTTGTTTTAATTGAAAGCTTAGCTTTTCATTTAAAGATTTAAATAAAGAATTAAAAATTTCATTTTTTATTCTATTATCTTCTTTATAAAGTTTTAAATCAAATTGATATTTTTGTTCTTCTTGTTCAATGATTTTTTCTTGTTCTTTTAAATCTTGTATGTTTTTTAAATATTCTTCATCTATAAAATTGTAAGTTGTAGAAGCTATACTTGTTTTAGTTATAAGTTCTTTTTTCTTTGCTAGAGCAAGTTTGTATTGTTTTGAATAGCTAGGGTAGGGGCGTGGAGTGAAGAGGGAGAAAGGATTGATTAGTTTTTGAAAAAAATCATTTGG
>NZ_JBMJAR010000103.1:0-536 GCF_049221845.1 Campylobacter sp. GB48 | reverse complement strand
ATGAAGAAGAAAAAACCGAAGAGGTGGATGAAACCTCTCTTATGCAAAAAAGTAAAACCTGCATAGTAAGTGATAATTATAAAACTATGAATCCATGTATAGTTGGAGGATTGTAAAAATGCTTGCTAGGATAGCTATATCCTAGCAATAATAACGAGTATATTAATGAATACTCGTATTAAATAATATTTTGATTAATCAATAATAAATATTAAAAAATAAAAACTCTTAATTTTAAAAATATATAACCAAAAGGAAAAAACAACCATGAAAAAACTTTTACTTAGCACTATAGCAATTAGCTCTTTAGTCTATGCTAATAATGGAAGTATTACCATAGCTAAAAATGATATAGAAAAGGTTATAGAACTCTCCCCTGATAGAAACCTCCCTCAAAACAAAGCTATCAAAGAAAATCTAAAAACTAAAGATGATTATATAAAAAGCCAAGAAGCTAAAAAAGACTTTGAAGAAAAAAAGAAAGCTTTAAAAGAAAAATTCAAACAAGAAGATAAAGCTAATGAGGAAACTAACAA
>NZ_JBMJAR010000102.1:0-544 GCF_049221845.1 Campylobacter sp. GB48 | reverse complement strand
CAAATTCATTAGTTTTACAATTGCAGCACCTTCAAGATCCCAGGTATCTAAAGGATCCCTTAACCTTGTATGTTTTTTCATATATTGATGTAAAAACTCAATATCTTGTGTAGCTATAAATTCTTTAATCAGTTCATGTTCTTTGCAAGCACATTTGCGTTCTAAATTTAAATTCTTACCCTTAGAACCTATAAAATGTAAAAACCAATCCCTATTGAATATATCCCTTCTTTTTCTCTCATCTTCTTCTATTAATTCTAACAAACAAGTAGTATCCATATCTAATAATACTCTAACGCAAAGTTCAATAGCATTTGCACCATAACTACCACACCGAAATCCTGTTTCTAAACGATTTTTTTCTTTTAATAGCATAAGTGCTTCTAAATCTTTTTTAACTATGTTTATATCATCACCACGAGAGTATTTATCTAAAGCAATACATTTTTTTCTATCTTCTATACAAAAAATACAAGTTTGTCTATCTCCAAAAGGAAGTTCTAAAAAAATTTCTTCGGAACTCTTGATATCTTCTTCACACTTT
>NZ_JBMJAR010000101.1:0-548 GCF_049221845.1 Campylobacter sp. GB48 | reverse complement strand
GAGCAAACCTATTTTAATTATCTTAATTTCATAAGCAATTTAAACTCAAATGAAAAACAAAAATACCTAAACTTAAGAGCCTCTACTAAAGATTTAGAAAAACAAATTTTTAAAGAAAAACTTAAATTTATAAAGCACTATGAAGAATTTTATGATTATTTAGATAGTATAGGCTATTTGGATAAGGGTTCTTGGTATAAAGGTTTGGCAAATATGATTAAAATTTTATTATATGGTTTTTTTCTAAATTTAAATTCTGAAATATGTTTTTTTATAGATAGAAACCTAATGTTTGAAAAAATGAAAATAAGTTATAAAGTATTTAATAATTTAGATTTAAATATTTCAACAAAACTTCCCGATGGATTAACAGAGGAAAATTGGAAATATCTACATAAAGAATTTTCAATTCAACAAAGACAATGGATAAATACAACCCAAAAGGCCTTAGATGAATGCAAATGAAAATAATACTAGTGTTCATAATGAAAACAATACCACTATTAACATTAAAGAAAGTATAAAAGAAGCCTTAAGAGAAGGACAAG
>NZ_JBMJAR010000100.1:0-552 GCF_049221845.1 Campylobacter sp. GB48 | reverse complement strand
ACTCTATACTAAAAGATAAAACTTCAAAAGAATATATAGAATGTGAAAATGCTTTTAAAGCAGATATAGGTAAATCAATGGGGAAAGAGCCTTTGGATTATGGCGAGCTTATGAAGCAAGCTGAAGAAAAAGCAAAAGCTACTGGTTTGTTTGACTAAATAGGAGTGAAAAATGAGTAGTGTTTAGCTACTCGTTTTTTCAAATAAGAATAAATTTTTGATATCCTATAATAAAACAGGATGCCAATATAAAAGCAATAGCAATAGCAACTAATAAATCTTTTATATATCCAAAAGAAAACTCAAAATTCATTATATAAACTTTAAAATATGCTACATAACAAACACAACAAAAAAACATAAAAGCGTGTATGATTAAAAATGTAAGCATATAAGTTAAAAAATCTATAAACATTTTACTCCTTTTTTTGTTATTATATCATATCCCTAAACATCTGCATTTTAATTTCTTTTGTTACAAATTCTAGTCCTTTTAAAAGCATTAAATCATTAAAATCACTCATACCTTGAGAGCTTTGCTCTTGTGTAAAAT
>NZ_JBMJAR010000099.1:0-562 GCF_049221845.1 Campylobacter sp. GB48 | reverse complement strand
AAGAAGTGAAAAAAAAGGGCGAGTCCGAAGTTTATCTTATAGACGAGGATGGAAAAACTATAGGTATTGATAAAACTTCAGAGCAAAACCAAATAAAAGCAAGAGAAGAAGTAAGAGATAAAATAATAAAGGATAAAGAAGTATTATTTAGCAACGATGAATATGGAAATAATACAATCAATGCTTATTTTGGTGAGAATAATATTAATACGCTAAATGATGCCTATAAAGAAAGAAAAGATAAACCTTTATCAAGAAATACAGATAATTTTAAAGACTATGATATCTTTTACGATGTTTATACAAGTAAAGACAATAAAGATAAAAGTTTAAATAAAGAATTAGGATGCGGTGATGGCTTTGAAGTAAATAATGGCATAGCTGAAGTTGGAGCAGAATTTTTTGATAAATGCTTTAAAAAAGGAATTTATGTTTTAATACCAAGATTAGCATCTTTAGATAAAAATGAAACATTACACTTTGATCCTGTGCCTTTAGAAGATAAGGGCTTTGTGGTGACTGATTTTAGAAAAGGGAAAAAGGGAGAAAAAAATATAGATTT
>NZ_JBMJAR010000098.1:0-563 GCF_049221845.1 Campylobacter sp. GB48 | reverse complement strand
TGAAAGAAATATCACAAATCATAAAACTTATTTTTTATTTGATAAGGAAAGATTTAAAGTTTTTGAAGATTTTTTATTTTTTCTAAATACTCGTTTAGAAGAGGATTTTTTACAAAATAAAATCAAAAGTCATGATTTTTCACATATTGTTTATTATACATCTTCTTTAATTGGAAATAACTGGGGATTTTCCCATATTTATATTGGAGATCTTTCTAAAAAATTCACATGTAAATTTGATAATTCTAAAACTGCAATAATTTTAGATACAATGAGAAAACTAAATAAAATTACAGATAATGTTACAAGAAGAATTCATAAAGATTTTTTTTTAGATAATCAAGCCAAAGAGAAGCTAAAAGAAAATATTAATAAAATTTTAGAAAACTTCAACAAGAAGACATTGACAAATCTTAACACTCTACAATCTAAACTAAAAGAATGCACAAATGAATGAGATAGAACTTAACACTCAAAATAAAACCTAAAACGAAATAGAAAAAAGCACAAAAACTATTTTTAGAATATCAAGGAATATAAATGAAAAAACCTTTTTATAAACT
>NZ_JBMJAR010000097.1:0-564 GCF_049221845.1 Campylobacter sp. GB48 | reverse complement strand
TCTAATAATTCATAATTATTGCGTCTAACCCAAAAATGCATAGGAGTCCAACCAAAGTCATCTTCATGCACTTCAAATTTAGCTCCACGATTTACTAGATATTGTATGATTTGAGAATTTGGGTTTTTAGCATTGAGTATATATGCGTAGATTAGAGCTTTTTTATAAATATTAGGCTCGCCTTCTACTTCTTTCATTAAGATGTATTTTTCATTAGCTTCTTTGATATATTTCATATCTACAAAGCGAAGATTGTATTTAGGATCTTTTAAACTTAAACCATACTCATCAAATAAATAATCTAAAATAGAAAAATCATTATTGTAATTTCCACAAGTAAATGCAGCTCTTACTATAGTTGTGCAAGGATCAAACAAAGACAAATCATCCTTGCTGTTTTTGTTTTTAAAATGCGCCTCATAAAAGCTTTCTTTTATGGGATAATCTTTTAAAAGATTTTTAACATTTTCTAAGTCATTATTACTAATAAAATCAAATAATTGTTTTTGAATTTGCATTTTTTCTTCAAAACTCATAGCTTTGATATCTTCTAGTTTTTTCATT
>NZ_JBMJAR010000096.1:0-591 GCF_049221845.1 Campylobacter sp. GB48 | reverse complement strand
CTAGAATATCAATGCAAAATAGAAAAAAATACAACCATACTAAATCAAGAACAAATCTTATCCTATGTAAAAGAAATTCATAGTAAAAATGCAAGAATAATCCAAGACTATATAGACCAAATTTATAAAGATAATGGCATGAGACCTTATGCATTTGATGATGAATTTTATGAAGAATTAGGTAATTTAGGAATAATCACTCAAAGACAAGTGGAAGGTTTTAAAAACGATTATTTGATTAAAAAAAATTCCTTATTGCTTACTATGTTAGATTATTTGGCTGGACAAGATAGAAAAAGTAAAGATTATTTGATTACTTTTGATGATGAGTATTTTTATGATTATTTTGTTTTTAGTTTGGGTGGATTTGTATTAAAACTTTCTCAAGGTATGCTTCAAAATGAGATCAATTCTCTTTTTAATCCTGCGGCTTATATAGATGATACAAAAATAAATTATAATGATTTAAATAACGAATTAATTAGAAAATATGAAAAAGAAATATTTGACATGGGATTTGAAAAAAGAGGTAGTTATTTTGTGGATTATTTTGATTATAGTTTTAATTATAATGGGTTTTTTGAGATTAAT
>NZ_JBMJAR010000095.1:0-633 GCF_049221845.1 Campylobacter sp. GB48 | reverse complement strand
ATTAGGTTCTTTAGTTTCATACCATTTTTGATCTATCTTATTCCATTCTTTGTTTTTAAGATATTCTTGTCTTAATGTTTCATCTATTTTATCTAACTCATCAGGACTTTTATCTTTAGTAAATTCTAAAAAGGCATGGGGAATGTTCCAATCCATAGGGTGGATATAAATTGTTGCGTAGTACTTCATAAAATTTCCTTATAAGTGACTAAAAAAATAATAACCAAATATTGCATAACAAATCATAAAAATCAATGATAAAAACAAGCTTAATTTATGTATTTTATAAAAAAAACCAATGATAAAAAATGAAATAATACTCAAAGAACAAAACCCAATAATCAAAATTGATATATCGTTAATAGTATGAGTATCAATATTAAATAACCATTGTATAGGATATAATAACCATTGTATAGGATATAATAACCATTGTATAGGATATAATAACCACCGAAAATCATCGCTTTTTATTAATATAGAATACACAAATGGGGAGATTATCACAATTCCAAAACATATGAAACAATCTAATACAAATTTAGCAAAATTAAATTTGTTATTCATAGATATTCCCTTACTATATATTGATTATTTTTTAACATCTTATTGCTTGTAACATTAACAGAATTC
>NZ_JBMJAR010000094.1:0-640 GCF_049221845.1 Campylobacter sp. GB48 | reverse complement strand
ATATAAACCATCTTCCATGATTATAGTAGTGGCCAATGAAATTCATTATTTTTACTCTTTTATATTATGCTCTTTAGCATAAGCTAGTATTTTAGCTCTTAAATCCTCTGGAAAATTATATCTATATATAGCAGGAATTCTTGGATCACATAATCTATCTAACACATTTCTTTTATAAAAATCTTCCAATTGTTCGGGTGTGTAATAATAAGGTGCATTAGGATAGCCTTGAGGTGGAGTTAGGGCTGCTAGTTTGGCATGTAGTATTAAAAGATCATCAAACAATCTAGCTGATTCTTTACTTCTACTGTCACGAATATCAGAGGAAAAATTCATTCTATTACCAAATGTATAAGCATTAGCTTCTTCATCGAATTCTTTCCTACTCTCTGGAGTAGAATCTATATCCCTTGGATCTTTTAGCTTGCCTTGTCTTACTTTCTCATCTAAAGCCTTAATACTACCGCCATCACCATCATAAGCAAACTGATATTCGTTTAAATCAATAATCCAATCCACTCCTATAAGTTCATCTAAGAAAGGAAGCATTCCAAATTCATCATAAGGAGGATTTTTAGAAAAATCTTTTAGCATTTTCTCTCTTAAAGCATTAGTATGACCTCCACCTGCTAAGGCTACA
>NZ_JBMJAR010000093.1:0-647 GCF_049221845.1 Campylobacter sp. GB48 | reverse complement strand
TCTTTTATAACGGCTTTTGTGATTTTAAAATCAAGTTTGTTAATTTTTAAATTAAGATAAGAGTTATTTGCATTCATTAAAAAAACCTTTGTTCATATTGGGATTTATTGGTGGGGTATTGGGATTGAAATACAATTGAGTGTTTCTTGGAAATTTTCATGCTCATTTATCCAATACAATTGTATTTTTTTTGCCCCAAAGGGTGTAATAAGTGTAAAATATCTAAAATCTTCTATTTTAAGATTAAAAATTTTATCAAATTCGATATAACTCATTAAGCCAAAATCTTTAAAATCACATTCTTTGTATATGGATTTTAAAAATTTTGGTATTTCATTGATAATGAAGAGTATTTTTATTTTTTCTTCTGATAGATTAATAGTTAGTTCTTTTACTATATTATTTGGATATTCTTGTTTAATGATATCTAATAATTGCTCGTTACTACAATTTTCTAAGATATCAAGTTCGATTTCAAAATCTTTTTTAGCTTCTAATTTTGTAAGTTTATATTGTAATTTATGTTGTGGTAGCAGTATATCAACCTCCTTTTTATCTTGAATAATTATTTTAGCAATACCCATAATTTTTGTATTTAAATTTAGTAAAAATTGTAAGTCTTTTTTAGAGATTATGTTTTCTATATC
>NZ_JBMJAR010000092.1:0-655 GCF_049221845.1 Campylobacter sp. GB48 | reverse complement strand
AATCATACAATATCTAGTAAATCGTGGAGCTAAATTTGAAGTGCATGAAGATGACTTTGGTTGGACTCCTATGCATTTTTGGGTTAGACGCAATAATTATGAATTATTAGAACTAGCTATTAAAGGAGGGGCTAATGTGGATATGCAAACCCTGCTTGATCCAAAAAGCGAATATAATGAAACTCTTTTATTTGAAGCTGTAAGCGAACCTGAAACTTATAGGGTTACAAAGCTTTTAATTGAACTAGGAGCTAATGTAAATTTTGTCACCCCAACCACTCCTTTAGATGATGCAAGAGGATCTAGAAATAAAAAGCTTTTAAAAGATGCAGGAGCAATGACTTCAGCTCAACTTGATAAAAAATACAATATATACTGGGATAGCAAAGAGTGTGAAAAAGATAAAAGCTATATGGAAAAATACTGTAAACTTTTAAACGATGCCATAAAAAAGGCTAAAGAAAGTGAATGAGGGATTTACTAAAGTCAATTTTCATATCAAAGAATTCCAAAAGGTTTATATATTAGAAAATTGTAAATTGTGTTTTTACAGTCCTTTTCATTTGCAAACACAAAATGGAAAAGAAGTGGAAGAAGTAAAAGAAGTGAAAAAAAAGGGCGAGTCCGAAGTTTATCTTATAGACGAGGATGGAAA
>NZ_JBMJAR010000091.1:0-660 GCF_049221845.1 Campylobacter sp. GB48 | reverse complement strand
ACTTTAAAGATTTAAATGCAAAAATGCAAAAGGCTATTTTTGATTTTAAGGTTGCTAAATTATTTGGATTTGAGGATAGGTATTACCAAGCTTCTCTTCAAAATTACGCTAACACATTTCACTTTTTAATTGGTAATGAACGAATTTTTTTTCGTTATCTTAATTTCATAAGTAATTTAAACTCAAATGAAAAACAAAAATACCTAAACTTAAGAGCCTCTACTAAAGATTTAGAAAAACAAATTTTTAAAGAAGAACTTAAATTTATAAAGCATTGTGAAGAATTTTATGATTATTTAGATAGCATAGGTTATTTAGATAAGGGAACCGAATATAAAAATGCAGCAATTTATTTTAAAATATCAATTCCAAGCTCTTTTTTACTTCATAACAATCAATTATGTTCTTTTAAAAATAGAAATTTCATGTTTCAAAAAATAAAAGAGGGGTATAATATATTTAATAATTTAGATCCTGATGGCTCAAAACTTTTCGACAAGACATTAAAAGAAAATTTTAGGAATTATCGTAAGGATATATTACCTTTTCTAGAAGATACAATAAACAAAATCCAAAAGGCCTTAGATGAATGCAAATGAAAATAATACTAGTGTTCATAATGAAAACAATACCACTATTAACATTAAAGAAAGTATAAAA
>NZ_JBMJAR010000090.1:0-683 GCF_049221845.1 Campylobacter sp. GB48 | reverse complement strand
TTATTCCATTCTTTGTTTTTAAGATATTCTTGTCTTAATGTTTCATCTATTTTATCTAACTCATCAGGACTTTTGCCTTTAGTAAGTCCTAAGAAAGCGTGAGTGAAGTCTTCTCTTTGCCAATAACATTGATTTTTAAAATCTAAAAAACATTCTACCAATGGATCAATATAAATTGTTACATAATGCTTCATTTATAAAATCCTCCTAATAACTCAAATATATATACCATAGCTACTAAAAAAATATATCCACATAAAAAAGTTATTAAAATTCTCCAAGCTCTTAAAAAGATAAAAATTATAGGTGCAAAAATAAAAAATAAAATTTTAAAATTATAGATAAACTCATGATATTTCATATATATAAATATCAATATTACAAGCAATAATAATGCAAAAAAATTTTTAGCATAAAGCATATTTAATATAAAAATAAATAGCATAATAAATAAAATAGTGAATTGATCATAATTACTACTGATATAAAAATACATCATAGGAATGATAAAAATTCCTACACTACACACAAACCAAGCAATTTGCCCACTTGATATACTATCTATTCCTTTACTTTCTAGCTTTGTTTTTAATTTAGAATAAATAGGAATTTGCAAATTTACTCCTAATACAGATAAATTGTTTTATTATAACCAATCTACTTAATACTTTTAATTAATTTAA
>NZ_JBMJAR010000089.1:0-683 GCF_049221845.1 Campylobacter sp. GB48 | reverse complement strand
TATATCAACCTCCTTTTTATCTTGAATAATTATTTTAGCAATACCCATAATTTTTGTATTTAAATTTAGTAAAAATTGTAAGTCTTTTTTAGAGATTATGTTTTCTATATCTTTTTTAAAATTATTTAGATTTAAATTTTCACTAGATAAAAACTGCATAAGTCTGTTTAAAAATATAGGTTGAGGAAGTATCATAGCTCGTGTAATCCTAATTTTTTAAGCTCTTCTAAACTCATAGCTCTAATTAAAACCCTTTCTTCTGATTGTATTAAAGAAAATTCTTGTAATTTTTCTAAAGCTTCTTTATACTCTAAATATCCTAAAGGCTTATCTTCACTAATGCTGAAAAAACTTAGCCTCCATTCTACTTCTTCATCTTCATTATCTAGTTTGAAATTTTCCCAAGGTTCTTTAAATAAAATAGTGTCTGTATCTTCACTAAGGGTAAAATTTATTATTGTTCCATTTGGTATTTCATAAAGTTTAGGCATAGCTTCATAAGCTTCTTCCCAACGTTTTTGTAAAAAGTTTAAGCCTTCCATAAAATATCCTTGTGTTAAAATAGCATTATAACTAAAAATTTTTATATTAAATCATAAGGAAAGTATTTATATAAAGCTAATCTTATTTTGTTTAATCATTCTGGCACGATTGATAAGAGCATAAAGGGCTAGAAATTCATC
>NZ_JBMJAR010000088.1:0-711 GCF_049221845.1 Campylobacter sp. GB48 | reverse complement strand
AGTTAGATTTTAGTGAAATAGATTTAAGTGAATTTATTGCTGATATTGTTGGAAATATTGAAGTAGATAAAATACAAGCTGATTCTATAAAAATACAAGAAAAGATTGAAAACAATCTTGAGAATTTAATAAGAAAACCTACTAATTAAAAAGAAAATAAAATTATAGAAAGGAGATAGAGTTTAGTTAAAAGTTTGTTTAGTAAGCCAAAGGGATTATTCTAAACCCTGCAAAAGCAGGGGATACTCAATAAGCCTTGACATAGCAAAGCATTAAGAGTATAATTATTAGAACAATGTTGAGCATTTAACTCACCTCCCTTCTGGGTGGTAAATTAATGCTAAAGGGTTGCGCCCCTTTGGCGTTGCACCCTTAATACAATTATACCAAACAAACTATTTAACTTCTTTAGTACAATTGATGAAAAGATTTTACATTTTATTCCTTAGTGTTTTAATTTTTGTACCTTCTTTATTATTTGGTGCTACAAATATAGATGATAATCATATTATCTTTACTTGGGGCTATGGTGAAGTAGCAAATGATATTTTACAAGTTATAAAAGATGTTATATCTTTGTCTCAATTAACTAATAAAAGTAAAGAATCTTTTCATATCAATATCTTAATCAATAGTGATACACTTTATAAAAATCCTTTATTGCAATATAATATAAATAGAACAATTTCTAAAGATGAAAATATCATTTAT
>NZ_JBMJAR010000087.1:0-714 GCF_049221845.1 Campylobacter sp. GB48 | reverse complement strand
CCAAAAGGCCTTAGATGAATGCAAATGAAAATAATACTAGTGTTCATAATGAAAACAATACCACTATTAACATTAAAGAAAGTATAAAAGAAGCCTTAAGAGAAGGACAAGAGGTTATAGAAAGTAGTAGAGAAGGAATAGGAAAAGCAAGTAATACTTTCGATTTTTTTTAGCAGTGGCTTCAACCTTTCCCCCAACTCTCCCACTAAAGAAACCCTACAACCTTATATTCAAAAAGTTCAAGTTATTACAGATAAAGTGGATAGCAAACTAAAAATTACTGAATATACCTTAGAGTATATTAACAATGGTGATATAACTAAAGTTTTAGTAAAACTAGGAGAAGAAGTTATACAAGATTTTGTTTTAAAAAAAGGCTTAGATATTTCTAAAGAAATAGCACTTATCTTGTTTAGAGGAAAAATTATTTTTGGTATAATTATTTTTGCTGGAGGAAGTGTTATATCTTACTATTTTTCTGAAAACATTAAGGAATTAGCAAAAAAACTGCTAATAAATACTCAAGATTTGCTTAATAAAATTAAACCTCCTGTTGTATGCCCTAGTAATTCTATAACACCTAATGGTCAATGCATTGATCATCCAAATGATTTTTTTCAAAAACTAATCAATCCTTTCTCCCTCTTCACTCCACGCCCCTACCCTAGCTATTCAAAACAATACAAACTTGCTCTAGCAAAGAAAAAAGAACTT
>NZ_JBMJAR010000086.1:0-722 GCF_049221845.1 Campylobacter sp. GB48 | reverse complement strand
GCAGCACAAAGAAGAAAACAAGTAAATAAACAACAAGCATTTTTAAAAGAAATTCAAGCACAACAAAAAGAAGCTAAAAAAGTTTTAGCAAATATGGAAAAAAAGATACAAAAATTAAATGGCATTGATAAATTAAGCAATAAACAAAAAGGAAATTATGGCGAAGCTAAAATGCATTTGCATTATTTAAATCAAGGCTATAAAAGAATTAGCTTAAACAAAGCTCAAGAACTTGATGATAGAATTCATCAAGGAATTGATGGAATTTATTATAACCCTAATAAAAATCCAAAATATATCATCGCAGAAGCTAAGTTTGGAACAAGCAAGTTAAATAGAAATAAAAAAACCAAACAGATGAGTAATAGTTGGATATTAGAAGAGGATAAAAATAGACTTAGTATTGCAGATGAAGAACATAGAGAAAAAATAAAAAAACTTCTTGAAAAAAATAGCAATGAAATCAGAAAAGATTTATTTCATGTTGATGAAGGAGGCAAAGAAACCATTCATTATTTAGATAAAGATGCAAATAAAATTAAAAAACCTAAAGGATAGAAAATGTTAAGAGATACTAAGAGAGATGAAGCGTATTTTACGAAACATATAATAAAGTGTGAAGAAGATATCAAGAGTTCCGAAGAAATTTTTTTAGAACTTCCTTTTGGAGATAGACAAACTTGTATTTTTTGTATAGAAGATAGAAAAAAATGTATTGCTTT
>NZ_JBMJAR010000085.1:0-762 GCF_049221845.1 Campylobacter sp. GB48 | reverse complement strand
GCAAGTGGAACTAATATATCTACTTTAAACAATAAAGGCACTATTAGTGGTAGTCGTGGTGTTTCTATTGCTAGTAACTCTACTATTGAAAATTTGAATAATAGTAATACTGGTTTTATAAGTAGTATTAATATTGTGGGTAACGGTACTGTAAATAATATTAATAATCAAGGAACTATTAATTATATTAGACTTGATAGCAATTCAAAATTAGGTACATTAAACAATAACGGTATTATATCAAGTGATGCAACTGGTATTCATGTTAACTCTGGTAATGTTGATTTAATTAATAATAAAAATATAATAAAGGGAGATGCAAATGGCATACTTGTTCAACGATATAACAATGATAGTGCTAATGTAAAAACCATAGAAAACACAGGGACAATTTTAGGAGTAAATGAAGTTGGTTTGTTAGTTATTACTCATAATGGAAAAATAGATTTAATTGATAATAAGCAAACAGGTTTAATACAAGGAGGGATAGATGCTATTCGGTTATTTGCTTCGTTTGGTAAAATAGGAAAAATAGAGCAAGTAAATAATGAAGGTTCTATTATAGGTGGTCAAAATGGTATAAACATACAAGAATTCAGCAATAACAAAGGCTTGGTAAATTATATCAACACCATCACCAATAAAGGCACTATACTAGGTCAAAGTGGTGCAGGTATATATGTAAATGGTGCTAATCAGCACATTAAAGACTATATCAAACTCGAAGGTTCTAATGCTCTCATAGCAGGAGGAACTGCGGGT
>NZ_JBMJAR010000084.1:0-766 GCF_049221845.1 Campylobacter sp. GB48 | reverse complement strand
TCCTTCTATCCTAGCTCCACCTTCTGTGGCATTATAGGTTGTAATGTTGATTTTTTTGACTAACTCTATATCTCTTTGAAAGGTTTTTCTAAAAATATCCCAACACATATTCGTCTCAACCTTACCATTGCCACCATAAGCAGTAATAAACAAACCTTCTTTTCTATCATTTTCACTTTCTTGGGTATGTAGATATTCTTTAGGATGAGAATTGCCATTCTCATCATAGGCTAAATCTTGACCTATTAAGATAATATTTTTATGACCTAGTTTTACAGCTAGTTCATAAGCCATATTGGCTACACTCATACCTGTACCTAAATACCCATAATCATCCATATGTAATGCTTTAGAAAAAGGCAGTGGTCTGTGTACTAATATATATGGTTTTTTTGTTTTTTCTAAAGCATCTATAACACTTTTATGTGCTACACTAGCTATAATAAATAATATATCTTTATCAAATTCTTGATTGTCTTGTTCAAAACATTGATAAACAAGATCATGTCTTTCTAAAGCTAATACATAATCGGGTTTTATATTATGTTTTGCTAATATAGGATATGCTGTATCAGCACATATGATACTAGCTTTATTAGCATATTCTTTTAATAAAGGTAATTGCTTTATTAAAGATGGACCAGTAGAAACTACAATAGCATTTTCTATTTTATCTTTTCTTTGTTTTAGTAAATCTTTTAAACTAGGGTTCGCTAATTGATAAGGTAGATTGTGTAAAAGTTGGGTGATGCCTTCGAAGGAGTCT
>NZ_JBMJAR010000083.1:0-792 GCF_049221845.1 Campylobacter sp. GB48 | reverse complement strand
AGATAAATACCTAGTTGATCTTTTAGTAAAAAGCATAGAAGCAGCATATTCTCCTGCATCTCCTATATCTTTAGAATTGATATTTTTATTTTTTTGTTCTTCTTGGTTTGGAGCGGTGCTGTTTGTTGCCATCATATCTAAAGGATTTGCATTTTTAACACTATCTTGCTTGCTATTGCTAGTTTGTTGAGGGTTTTGAAGATCTTTTATAATGTCTTTATGTTTTTCAGCTTTTTCTTGATTTCTTTGTAAAAATTCAAGTCTGCCCAGTAAGCTTAGTTCTTTTGGTGATTTGTTTGGAATTTTTCGTAATTTACCTATTTCTTTCTTTAATTCTTGCTTATCTGTAATAATATCTTTTAAACTTTTATCATCTTTAAGCAAGATTTTTGTTATTTCATCTGCTTTTTTTTCACAAGCTTCTTGGATAGCTTGTGCTTGCTCTTTTTTATCATCTTCTGTAAAATCTCTATTGTCATTTAAAGCTTGTAGGAATTCTTTAGGGCTTTGCAAAGCTAAATTAGGATTTTTTATTTTAGCCATGCTTCTTTGAAAGCTTAAATCTATATTTTTCTTTCCCTTTTTTCCCATTCTAAAATCAGTCGCCACAAAGCCTTTATCTTCTAAAGGCACAGGATCAAAGTGTAATGTTTCATTTTTATCTAAAGATACTAATCTTGGTATTAAAACATAAATTCCTTTTTCAAAGCATTTGTCAAAAAATTCTGCTCCAACTTCAGCTATACCATCTTTTACTTCAAAGCCATTATTATATTTTAACTCTTCATTTAA
>NZ_JBMJAR010000082.1:0-805 GCF_049221845.1 Campylobacter sp. GB48 | reverse complement strand
AAGAAAAACCATCAAAATTAAATTCTTTTAACAAATTACTATTTTTATTATCTATAGAACATAAAGGAGCAAAGGAATTTTGTATGTTTTTGTAGTAGGGGTAGAGAGAGTGGGCGGTGGATGTTGCTTTTCCTCCTAAAGAAGTTATGTTTATTATGAATAGTTTTTTTGCTTTGGTTGTTATATTTAAAATTAAAATTATCCCAGCGGGTGTTAAATAATATAAAGGCCTTCTATTGGCATCTTTTATTAAATATTCTAGTATAACATTTCTAGAAGTTTCATTTTTAATAATATCTTTTAAAAAGTCCAATTCTTCTAGTGTCTGCCTTTTATGAAAATCATCTAAAATAACACTTTTTTCTTGCCAATCTCTAAAACCTGAAATTCTAGCTAAAAAATCTCCAAAATCATAAAGTCCTATATAACAATCTACAATACCATCTTTAATATCCTTAAGATGTTCCATTAATCCTTTATTTGTCATTTTCTAGCCTTTTTAATTTACAAAGAAGAAGTAAAACAATATTTATTAGTTTTCTAACAAGAAGGATAATTGCTAATAAGTAAAGCACTACTAATAATCCATATTTGACAAAAAAATATCCACCAAAAAATATTATAATTAAAAGCATACTATCTGGAATAAGCAATAAATATACAAAAGTATCATATATCCAGTTTATAATCTTACTAGAAACTCCATATTTACTTTTGCAATTTTTACATTTTATTTCTAATTTGCCTGAGAATATATTCCAAATATTTTGTAATTTATTGATTTTTGTTTTACAAACTTCGCATT
>NZ_JBMJAR010000081.1:0-820 GCF_049221845.1 Campylobacter sp. GB48 | reverse complement strand
TGCTAGCAATGCTTATAACTTTATCCAAGAAGCTTTACAATTTAAAGAAGCTAATGAAAATAAAGCAAGAGAAAATCTTAGTGCTTTAATCAAATGGAGTGAAAACGAAGGCAAGGAAGAATTAGAATATGCTAAGAATTTAAGCAAAGAAAACTATAATCAAGAAAAAGTTACACAAATGATTATTAAAAATCTTAAGATGATACAAGCTAGTATTGAAGATGTAAGAATTTTAACCTCTTACTATCCCACAGATGAAGATGTCGAGCTTATGAGACAAGCTGGGCATGTTACAACAAATTCAAATACTGATATTATACTTTATCTTTTATACAATGAAAGAAATATCACAAATCATAAAACTTATTTTTTATTTGACAAGGAAAGATTTAAAGTTTTTGAAGATTTTTTATTTTTTCTAAATACTCGTTTAGAAGAGGATTTTTTACAAAAAGATATTCATAAGTTTGATAGCTTTGATGTAGTTAGAATTGGAATGTATATTAACACCCTAATTGGTTATAATTGTGCATTTACTGATATGTATTTGAGTGAATTTTTACAAGATTATATTTGTGATTTAAATACCCCTAAAACTATGATAATTTTAAATGGTATGAGCAAAATTGATTTTACTTCTAATAGAATTTTATTATTTTTTAATAAAGAATTAGAAAAATATGCTTATACTGATGATAATAATTTAATAAAAAACCTTCAAAAATTGATCTATATTTTTAAAAAATTCAAACTTAACCAAAAACAGACTAATAAACTTAAATCCATACAAACCAAACTAAAAGAATGCACAAATAAATGA
>NZ_JBMJAR010000080.1:0-841 GCF_049221845.1 Campylobacter sp. GB48 | reverse complement strand
CTTTATAAAAAAGTAGAAAGCAATAGAGGCTTAGCTCATTTAAGTAATGGATATTTATTTATGAGTGAATGGGAATTAGCAGCAGGGATACTAGGAGATATAAAAGGCTTTGCAAAAGGTGGAGGAGGATTATGGAAAACAGGATTTACCACTAGAGCTTATCAAGCATTATTTTTAGCAGCACAACTGGGACATCAACCTTCTTTAGAACACCAACTTAGTACTTATTCTTCTTCTGTAGCCTTAGCAGGTGGAGGTCATACTAATGCTTTAAGAGAGAAAATGCTAAAAGATTTTTCTAAAAATCCTCCTTATGATGAATTTGGAATGCTTCCTTTCTTAGATGAGCTTATAGGAGTGGATTGGATTATTGATTTAACAGAATATGAATTTGCAGATGATGCTGATGGTAAAGCTATTAGATCTTTAGATGATGATGTTTTAAAAGGTAAATTAAAAGATCCAAGAGATATAGATTCTACTCCAGAGAGTAGGAAAGAGTTTAATCGTGAAATGTGGGCATATCGTAGAGGTGCTGTTGCATTTTATAATACAGACATTCCCAATGATTGGACTAAAGAAGAAGCAAAACTATATATGAATTCTCTTATTTTAGAAGCCAAACTAGCAGCCCTAACTCCTCCTCAAGGCTATCCTAATGCACCTTATTATTGGATTCCAGAGCATTTAGAATATGTTTATAAAAAACACAAATTAGACGCTAAACTTAATCCAAGAATTCCTGCTATATATAGATATAATTTTCCGCAAGAACTTCGAGCTAAAATACTAGCTTATGCTAAAGAGCATAATATAAAAGAGTAAAAATAATGAATTTCAT
>NZ_JBMJAR010000079.1:0-855 GCF_049221845.1 Campylobacter sp. GB48 | reverse complement strand
CATAAAAATAAATAATCAAGTTCATATTCTCTAGCAAGTTTTAGTTCAAAGCTTATTTGTTCTGTTAAAGCTTGATCTTGGACATTTTTAACCTCTACTAAAGTAGGGTAATCATTTAAGGTTACTAAAAAATCAGGTATAGTGTGATTAAAACCTTTAGTATTAAAATTAGCATCTAGTTTTCTTCTATTAGATAAATACCTAGTTGATCTTTTAGTAAAAAGCATAGAAGCAGCATATTCTCCTGCATCTCCTATATCTTTAGAATTGATATTTTTATTTTTTTGTTCTTCTTGGTTTGGGGTGGTGCTGTTTGTTCCACTATCTGAAAAATCATCATCAGCATCATCTTGCTTGCTATTGCTAGCTTGTTGAGAGTTTTGAAGATCTTTTATAATGTCTTTATATTCTTTAACTTTTTTTTGATTTCTTTGTAAAAATTCAAGTCTGCCCAGTAAGCTTAGTTCTTTTGGTGATTTGTTTGGAATTTTTCGTAATTTATCGATTTGTTCCTCTAATTTTTCTTTATCTGTGATAATATCTTTTAAACTTTTATCATCTTTAAGCAAGATTTTAGTCATCTCATCTGCTTTTTTTTCACAAGCTTCTTGGATAGCTTGTGCTTGCTCTTTTTTATCATCTTCTGTAAAATCTCTATTTTCATTTAAAGCTTGTAGGAATTCTTTAGGGCTTTGCAAAACTAAATTAGGATTTTTTATTTTAGCTATGCTTCTTTGAAAGCTTAAATCTATATTTTTTTCT
The DNA here is from genome assembly GCF_049221845.1 of Campylobacter sp. GB48. Classification (NCBI taxonomy): domain Bacteria; kingdom Pseudomonadati; phylum Campylobacterota; class Epsilonproteobacteria; order Campylobacterales; family Campylobacteraceae; genus Campylobacter; species Campylobacter sp. GB48. The sequence continues at coordinate 93 of NZ_JBMJAR010000079.1, read as the reverse complement.
CCCTTTTTCCCTTTTCTAAAATCAGTCACCACAAAGCCCTTATCTTCTAAAGGCACAGGATCAAAGTGTAATGTTTCATTTTTATCTAAAGAT
>NZ_JBMJAR010000078.1:0-862 GCF_049221845.1 Campylobacter sp. GB48 | reverse complement strand
CTTTTAAATAAATACTTTGCCAATCTTTAAACTCAAGCAAAGTAGAACTTTGTCCTGTGTAAAGATTAGGATCTAAATATCTGGGTTTATAGTCTTTGTAGGGGGAGTTTTGTTTGATATTGTGTGCTTCAAACAAAGCTTTAGAATATTCTTGGGTGTATTTGCCTGTAGGCTTAATATTTTCTGAAAAATATATTTTATTTGTCTTTTTATCCACCTCTACCCCTCTTCCATTAGGAGCGTATATTATATAAATATCTTTATTATTATCACTCATTGTTTATCCTTTCTTTAATTAGCCTATACATAAACCATTTTTCATGATTATAGTAGTGGCTAGTCTGCCTATCATTTTTGGTGGTTGCTTTTTTTCTTTAAAAGAGGTTTTACCTACTCTTTGTTTCTTTTTACTATTTCTGATCTGATCCTTATTTTGCATTTCATTCTCCGCCACCCCCGCATACAAAGCCTTAATATTATTTTGTCCTATGATATCTAAAGCCTTTAAGAAATTTCTATGTTTTAAAGGATCGGGGGTGTTGTTTGTTGCTTTAGTGTTAAATACATCATTATCCATATCTTCTAAATAATCCATACATTGATGATAAGCATCTATGGCTGATAAACCTTTTACTTCTCTATTTTTATACTCATCATACAAAGCCCTTTTTGCTTCATCGTTATTAATAGCTTGTAGTTTTTGGTTGTATTTTTGTATGTTTTCTTTTTGAGTTTTACTAAGACAATCAGAGATTAAAAAATCTTCTTCATGCTTTAGTTTTAAAAGCCTTGGTTTTATAGCTAAATCATGTAAATAAGAATAGGTATTAAAAAAGTCTATATCTTCTATGGTTTTTAAATC
>NZ_JBMJAR010000077.1:0-867 GCF_049221845.1 Campylobacter sp. GB48 | reverse complement strand
AATCTATTTTATTTCTATCTTCATCACAATAAGATCCAAAATCTATATATCCTGCTAGAAAAAGCTGCCCCAAAACACTAATATATTCACTTATATAGGTAGGTTTGGGTGCATTTAAAGAAAATGGGCTGCTAATATTATCAATGCTGTAAGTATCTAATAAAATTAAATTATTACATTCCCACCTTGAGACACCCATGCTTTTTCCACAAATAAGCAAAATATAATATTCAAATAGTTCTAAAATACCGACCTTATCTTTTAAATGAGATGATATAATTAAAGTTGGATTAGCATAATCATTCTCTAAAAGCTGGGTTTTTTTCCATATATCAAAATCTATATCAGGAAAAAAAATAGCACACTTTTCGTTTTCATCCCATTTTATATACCTATATTTCATTTTTTATCCCATTTTCTATATGTATTGTTTTAAGATTTCCTCTTGGTTTATTGGAATTTATCTCTATGGTCTCACCCCCGCTTTTAGAAGTTTTCTTATATTGTATAATAGCTTGATCATCTAGTTTTCTCATATAAATCGGTTGTCTATATTTTTTATCTACTTTATTTTCCAACTCTTCAGAATTTTTAGTTAACTTTTTCCATAATTTGTCTAATTCCTCTTTATTTTTAACTATTCTCCTGCGTTTATCTCGAACATTTTTTGGCAGTTTATCTACTATCTGCAACACTTCATCTTTAGTCAATGTTCTATATTTTAAATACTCAGTATCTTTAAAAAATTGCTTTATCCCTCTTAAAGCTGGAGCAAATGTATAACTCACATCTTCCAAAGGCTTATCATTGAGTTCTAATTGACTAGGAAATATTATCTCAATAAACTCCCCACTACCATCTTGTGTT
>NZ_JBMJAR010000076.1:0-877 GCF_049221845.1 Campylobacter sp. GB48 | reverse complement strand
AGGAGTAGCGCCTAATAAAATCATGATAAAAAGATTAAATTTAAACAATCCTGCTAATATAGAAGAGGAATTAAACAAAAACAAACAAATACAAAAAAACTAAAGGAAAAACAATGAAAAAACTAGAAGATATCAAAGCTATGAGTTACAAACAAAAAGATGAATTAGAAGATTTAGTTCTTGAAGCTATAGATGATAATGATTTAGCCAAGGTAAAAGATATTTTAAAAGATTATCCTGTAAAAATATCTTGTTATGAGCTTAATATCAAAGATAAAGATGGAGACTTCCCTTTATTTGATCCTTTTAACTTAATAACAAGAGCCGCATTTGCTTGTGAAGAAAATAATAATGATTTTTCTATTTTAGATTATTTATTTGATGAGTATGGTTTAAGTTTAAAAGATCCTAAATATAATTTTGTTCTTATTGATATGAAACATATCAAAGAAGCTAATGAAAAATACATCTTAATGAAAGAAGTAGAAGGCGAGCCTAATATTTACAAAAATGCCCTAATCTATTATTATATACTCAATGCCGATAATCCAAATTCTCAAATCATACAATATCTAGTCAATCGTGGAGCTAAATTTGAAGTGCATGATGAAGGATATTCCGGTAGGACTCCTATGCATTTTTGGGTTAGACGCAATAATTATGAATTATTAGAGCTAGCTATTAAAGGAGGGGCTAATGTGGATATGCAAACTTTTAGTAAATTAAGAAAATGCAATAATGAAACCCTTTTATTTGAAGCTGTAAGCGAACCTGAAACTTATAAGGTTACAAAGCTTTTAATCGAACTAGGAGCTAATGTAAATTTTGTCACCCCAACCACCCCTTTAGATATCGCAAGAGGATCTAGAAATAAAAA
>NZ_JBMJAR010000075.1:0-884 GCF_049221845.1 Campylobacter sp. GB48 | reverse complement strand
AATTCCGATTTATTTTTATCATAAAAAATTCTAAGGAGTTTTAATGTCTTATTATTCTACGGGGGGGGGGATTTGAAAATTCTCAATCAAACAATACCTCTTTAAAATCATCTCATTTAAACAATAATCTTTCTTTTACTAAAAAAACTTTCTTATCTTTAGCAACAATATCTTTTCTAGCAACTTGTGCTAATGCTAGTGTAGTTACTATAGGTGATCAAGCTTCTAATGGTTCTATAGAAATAACCAAAGCTAAAGACTCTAAAATACTAAAAGAAAAACAAGTAAAAAATTCAAGAAGTATTAGTGGTGGTAATTGTGATGGTAGCACAACTTGTACTATAAATGGTAGTCAAGATGGACCAGTAACCATAGGCAATGGTGGTGGAACATTGACTATTACAAAAGATGGTAGTATTAATGGTAATAATAGCAATGCTATCAATGTAAGTCAAGGCGCTACTAATGTAACTATCAATAATGCAGGTAATGTTAATGGTGGTGGTAGTAATAGTGCTGCAATTAATATAGGACAAAACAATCAAAATGGTGCTACTATAAATAATTTCACTAATAGTGGAACTATAGGTGATGGAAGCAATAAATTTGCTATTACTGTATGGGGTAAGAGTGATAGTAAATCAACAATTGAAACATTTAATAACTCAGGATTAATTCAATCAGGTAGTGGCGAAGCTATATATTTAGGTAATACTACTATAAATGATTTCACTAATAGTGGAACTATTAAATCAACAGGTGGGATTGGTGTTAATGTAGCAAGTGGAACTAATATATCTACTTTAAACAATAAAGGCACTATTAGTGGTAGTCGTGGTGTTTCTATTGCTAGTAACTCTACTATTGAAAATTTGAATAATAGT
>NZ_JBMJAR010000074.1:0-921 GCF_049221845.1 Campylobacter sp. GB48 | reverse complement strand
ATTATAAGTAATTATCTTAGCTTGTTAAATGATTTTAATACTTTAAGTAAGATAGAACTTATAAATATATTAGAAAGTTTAAGTTTATACAATCTTTCAACTTTAATACAAACTATGCAATCAAAAAATAAATATGACTCAAAAGGCTTTGATAAAGATAGTATCTTTTTATCTAATATGATTATGAATGTGAGGTTGAAGTAAGTAAATGATAGATTTAGCAGGTGTGATTTGTTAATTAAAATAAAAACTTTGTAATTGATTTGAAAAAATAGCAAGGTTTTAAAAGCAATACAAGAGAGATGTTTTAAAGAATTTGGGTAGTGTAACTAGGTTTAATAGATATATGCTTTTAAAACAAGGTTTTACGAATCCAAATTCACAAGATGAAGTTTTTTATGATGATATTAAATTAATAACATAGATTGATATAAGGTTTATATCAATCTGGATATAAATTTTAAATAAAATTCACCAAGAAGCTTTTTTTGTAAAGATTATGTATTTTTTAAAAAGTATTTTTAAACCAAAGTTTTTACTATGATAATAAAATCTATCATTTAAGAAATTAAAACTTAAAAATGAAAATTTGATTATCAAAGTTCCTAGTGATTTTTCAAAGCTTTATAAAATATTATAAAGTATGATAATAGCTCACATAGTATAATTAGTTTTATCTATGAAAAAGATTTATACTTAATATGTAATTTAGATGTAAAATAAATTGTTATTATGGTTATTTATATAATATACAAAAAGCTATTTTAGAAAATATAAAACTCTTTTTTAATATTTTAAAGATAATTTGCCAAAATAACACTCGGGAGTAAAAAACAAATGGTGCCCGAGGTCGCCATATAATTTATTAATCAAACCACTAAGTATCCATACTTTATAAATTAAATATCTAAATAACATATA
>NZ_JBMJAR010000073.1:0-923 GCF_049221845.1 Campylobacter sp. GB48 | reverse complement strand
CGAACCTGAAACTTATAAGGTTACAAAGCTTTTAATCGAACTAGGAGCTAATGTAAATTTTGTCACCCCAACCACCCCTTTAGATATCGCAAGAGGATCTAGAAATAAAAAACTTTTAAAAGATGCAGGAGCAATGACTTCAGAGCAAATTAGAAAAAAATATAATTTACCAGCATATGATTCTTCTCATTGTGAAATTGATGGAAAAACTGACTTTGATTTATTAGGTAAATATCGTGATGAATGCTCCAAACTTTTAAACGATGCCATAAAAAAAGCCAAGGATAATGAGTAGAGTGATAAAAATTAACTTTAGGTAAAATAAATTACAAGGAAAGATAATGAAAAATAAAAATTTACTGGATGAAGATATACAAGAAGTGTTTAATTACTATATTAAAAATGATAATTATTTAAAAGGTGCTTTAGATGGTTTAAAAAAACATGAACGAAGAACTTTTATAAGTTACATCTTAAGTTATGAATATAAAAATTTAGTAGAAAACAACAACTTAAAATTTGATGAAAAAGATAAGGTTATTTTACCCCCTAACTTAACCACTATTTTAGACTATGATAAAAGGACATTTAATAGCACAAATCTTCGAAATTTTATAAATGATTTGGAATTTGAATTAGAACATATAGAAATGGAACTTTATGATGATCCTGCTAACTTTGAAGGGGGAGATTACTATAATGAAGATAGCGAATGTGATGAGGATTATACAGTGGAGGATTGGGTAGAAGATCAAGTAAAAGATATAAAAGATTTTATAGATGCTTTGAAAGCTTTTAAATGAAACAAACATTAAGTGCTAATCAGGTTAGTTTTCATCTTTTATCTAAAAAAACTTTTAGTGATGAAAAATACCTTAATGCTTGGAGTTTAAAAGGTAATCGCCTTAATTTACAAGAATGGC
>NZ_JBMJAR010000072.1:0-931 GCF_049221845.1 Campylobacter sp. GB48 | reverse complement strand
GATTTAAAAACCATAGAAGATATAGACTTTTTTAATACCTATTCTTATTTACATGATTTAGCTATAAAACCAAGGCTTTTAAAACTAAAGCATGAAGAAGATTTTTTAATCCCTGATTGTCTTAGTAAAACTCAAAAAGAAAACATACAAAAATACAACCAAAAACTACAAGCTATTAACAACGATGAAGCAAAAAGGGCTTTGTATGATGAGTATAAAAATAGAGAAGTAAAAGGTTTATTAGCCATAGATGCTTATCATCAATGTATGGATTATTTAGAAGATATGGACAATGATGTATTTAACACTAAAGCAACAAACAACGCCCCCGATCCTTTAAAACATAGAAATTTCTTAAGGGCTTTAGATACCATAGGACAAAATAATATTAAGGCTTTGTATGTAGGGATAAAAAAAGATAAAGAAGGTAAAAATAAATTAGACAAACTAGATGAATTGGAAGAATTGGAAACTAATATTACAGAGCAACCACCAAAAATGATAGGTAGACTAGCCACTACTATCATTATGAAAAATGGTTTATGTATAGGTTAAATTAAAGAAAGGATAAACAATGAGTGATAATAATAAAGATATTTATAAGGTGCTAGTTCCCAATACAGCAGAATTAGAGGTAAATAAACTTACAAATAAAATATATTTCAATAAGAGCTCCAAGCCCACAGGCAAATACACCCAAGAATATTCTAAAGCGGTTTTTGAAGCTGATCGTATATTAAAAAACTCCCCCTATAAAGACTATCAACCTAGATATTTAGATCCTAATCTTTACACAGGACAAAGTTCTACTTTGCTTGAATTTAAAGATTGGCAAAGTATTTATTTAAAAGATCCTATAAAAGGAGCTATAGCTCCTTGGACTAAAGCAGAAAAAGCTTATTATAAATCTTTAAAAACTAAAAGAGAAAGA
>NZ_JBMJAR010000071.1:0-963 GCF_049221845.1 Campylobacter sp. GB48 | reverse complement strand
AAAATAACACTCGGGAGTAAAAAACAAATGGTGCCCGAGGTCGCCATATAATTTATTAATCAAACCACTAAGTATCCATACTTTATAAATTAAATATCTAAATAACATATACTATAACATATACTTTTGAAAATTCAATAATTTGTATGGTTAAATCTCATTTTAAGATTTAACCCCTGATACAACTTTAGCTATTTTTTTCAAAGCTATAAGCATTTTTTAAAATCATTACCATTTAAATTTTTTCTAATATCTATAATTTTACATTATACTATATTAAATATTTTATTTTATATCCTGTTTATGCTGGTAAAATAAAATATGAATGCTATGTTTTAGATAGTTTTAGAAGTTAGTAAAGAAACTGTATGTTTAAAATAATAACTATTCTAAATGTAATAGTTGTGTTTAAAAAAAGCACTAGCGATATCGATGATGAAGATACTCAAGTTGGCATTAATGATGAAAATAATAATGGCTGGGAAGATGATATAGAGGATAAATTTTTATCTTTAATAAAAAAAGATAATAGATGTCGCTCTAAAGACAAATTTTTTGGTTTAACTGGTGGTTGCTGTGATAAAGATAAAGTATTTATAGGGCTTGTACCTTGTAAAGAAGATGAAAAAAAGCTAGCAAAACTCAATAAGCAAAATAGATGTGTAGAAGTTGGTGAATATTGCTCTAAAAAAATTAAATTCATAGCTTGTATTCAGCATAAAAAAACACATTGTTGTTTTAATTCAAAATTAGCAAGAATATTTAATGAACAAGGACGCCCACAAATTAAAAGAGGTTGGGGTTCTCCAAAAAGTCCTGATTGTAGAGGATTTACTCCAGAAGAATTTCAAAAGTTAGATTTTAGTGAAATAGATTTAAGTGAATTTATTGCTGATATTGTTGGAAATATTGAAGTAGATAAAATACAAGCTGATTCTATAAAAATACAAGAAAAGATTGAAA
>NZ_JBMJAR010000070.1:0-990 GCF_049221845.1 Campylobacter sp. GB48 | reverse complement strand
AATCCACCTTATAATATTACCTTTATCATCAATTTCTACTTCTAGATCTTTGTATTTGTTGTAAAATTTAGGAGCTAAGATTTCTTGGAAGTATTTTGTGCCTTTGGGGGTAATAATTGCATTGATATTATATATATCCCAATTACTCGAATTTCCCCAAAATTCTTCTTTCGTTGCATGATTCACTAAATTATCATTGTAGGAATAAATATAATTATCTCTAAAATATTTCCAAGTTTCATATTTATTTTCTTTTTTGTATTGTGATAAATTAGGAGTCTTTGTCTTTGTATTGTCTGTTTCATGGTATGCACAACGCCAAAAATCAATATAGTCATCTAAAAAAAGCTGTCCTATAATAGCCACATAATCATCAGCATAATGATTGGTTAATTTGTATAAATTTGAAAAATCGAATAGATAATCAGAAAAAATTGTTTCATCCATTTCCGCTTTAATATCAAGACTTGTCAAAATTGTCACTTCAAATAATTCTAAAATATCTGTTTTATTAATATTTGGTATTTTTAAAAATAAATCCATTTCATAGTATTTGTTTATTTTTTTTCCTAATTTATATGGGATATCATAAAAAATAAAATCTATACATTCTTTGTTTAATACTTTATACTTCATCTTAAATCTCTTAAATTATGGATTTTTGTTTTTGATTCTAAATTATGGATAATATCTATCGTATCTCCACCGCTTTGAGAATTACTTCTAATTTGCACTTTTGTCATCTTATCTTCCAACAAATAAACATTAATTTCTATCGGCTCTTGTCTTATAATTTTTCCAGTTTTTTTATCTTTGATGTCTATAGTTGTTTTTATTTTATGTAAATACTGAGCATTCTCTAATAAATCATTAGCTACTTCTTTTATTTGCTTATTATCCTTAGCCCAGAAAACATTCTCACTTCTTCCAAGTCTTAATTCTTTAGAAGTCTTAAGATTATATTTATTTCTTAATACCTCTATCACTTCT
>NZ_JBMJAR010000069.1:0-1007 GCF_049221845.1 Campylobacter sp. GB48 | reverse complement strand
TTCAACCAACACCTCCCTAGCCCTTCAATCATTTAAAAAATCACTTGAAGAAGAAGGATTAATTATAGATAATTTACCTATTATGGATGGTAAAATTCATAGAGTAAAAACTACTAATGATAAAGGTAGAGAATTAAGTGGTGCTTATATTGGATATTTAAATAACAATTTTCCTGCAGGTTTTATACAAAATTTTAAAACAGGCATAAAGAAAAATTGGAAAATGCAAGTAGAAAAAAACTATAATGGTAATTTAAAAAGTTCTCAAGAATTACATAATCAAATAAAAAAAGATCAAGAGCTTAGAGAAAAAGAAATTTTAGCCTTACAAGAAAAAACTGCCTTAAAATTAGAAGATGAGTATAATAATGCAAGATGGGCTAATTCTAACCATGCTTACTTAAAGAAAAAAGGCTTTGATGAAAACTTTTATCTTAAACAAGATAAAATGGGTTCATTATTAATTCCTTTAAAAGATGAAAATGGAAAATTATGGTCACTTCAAAGAATATTTTCAAATGGAGATAAAATCATAGGGGTAATTAAAACTCAAGAAGAAAAAGATCAAGGTGTGGAATATCTTGCAAAAAAACAAGGTTGTTTTCATATTATAGGAGCTAAAACACTTCATAATTTAAAAGAATTTTATTTATGTGAAGGTTTTGCTACTGGTGCTACTTTGTATAAAGCTTTAAATAAACCTATCATTATGGCAGTAGATGCTGGTAATTTAGAAAGTGTGGTTAAAAAACTAAATACTCTCTATCCTGATAAAAATATCACAATATTTGCTGATAATGATGTAAAAAAAGAATTAAAAGGATTAGAAAACACAGGTAAAAAAACAGCTTTAGAAATTAAAGAAAAATATACTAATGTTAGTGTAATTTTACCAAATTTTACACAAGAGCAAAGCTCTCAAGGTATGAGTGATTTTAATGATTTAATGCTTTTAAAAGGACTAGAATTTGTAACAAAAGAAATTAAAATGCAGATGTTTAGGGATA
>NZ_JBMJAR010000068.1:0-1023 GCF_049221845.1 Campylobacter sp. GB48 | reverse complement strand
ATAATTATTGCGTCTAACCCAAAAATGCATAGGAGTCCAACCAAAGTCATCTTCATGCACTTCAAATTTAGCTCCACGATTTACTAGATATTGTATGATTTGAGAATTTGGATTATCAGCGCTCAGTATATAATCATAGATTAAAGCGTTTTGATAAATACAAGGATCATCTTCTACTTTTTTCATTAAAATATATTGATCATTAGCTTCTTTGATATGTTTCATATCACTATGATAGAAATTATATTTAGGATCTTTTAAACTTAAACCATACTCATCAAATAAATAATCTAAAATAGAAAAATCATTATTATTTTCTTCACAAGCAAATGCGGCTCTTAATATCAAATTTATAGGTTCAAATAAAGGATATTCTTCATTTTTATTTTTAAAATGAAGTTCGTAACAAGATATTTTTACAGGATAATCTTTTAAAATATCTTTTACCTTGGCCAAATCATTATCATCTATAGCTTCAAGAACTAAATCTTCTAATTCATCTTTTTGTTTGTAACTCATAGCTTTGATATCTTCTAGTTTTTTCATTTATTTTTCCTTTAGTTTTTTTGTATTTGTTTGTTTTTGTTTAATTCCTCTTCTATATTAGCAGGATTGTTTAAATTTAATCTTTTTATCATGATTTTATTAGGCGCTACTCCTTTTATGTGATGTAGATACATTTCTTTAAAAACTGTTTTTATGCTCCTGTGGAAATGCCTATGGTAGATAAAACCTCTTCTTGCTCCCCAATCATACCGCTCATCAAATTTTGTAAGATTTTTGGTATTTGTTTTATAGTCTTTCTTTTTTTTGTCATCATGATTTTGGATTTCTTTTAATTTGAGTTCTTTTTCATTTTTTGCAGTTACATTACCTCCTGCTATATTCTCTTTTAATTCAGTATAGTGATTACATAAAAATAAATAATCAAGTTCATATTCTCTAGCAAGTTTTAGTTCAAAGCTTATTTGTTCTGTTAAAGCTTGATCTTGGACATTTTTAACCTCTACTAAAGTAGGGTAA
>NZ_JBMJAR010000067.1:0-1032 GCF_049221845.1 Campylobacter sp. GB48 | reverse complement strand
TTTTATTTAAATAAAAATTTAAGCAAAATCATCTATTAATCTCTCCAATCCACCTTATAATATTACCTTTATCATCAATTTCTACTTCTAGATCTTTGTATTTGTTGTAAAATTTAGGAGCTAAGATTTCTTGGAAGTATTTTGTGCCTTTGGGGGTTATTGCTACCCAAAATGTATATCTATCCCAGTATTGTGGCATATTCCAATTAGAATATGCATAATCATCCTTGCTCATATTTGGATATTTTTCTCTAAGATCTATTACATCTCTATAATACGCATCAGTATAAAAGAAATTATCTCTAAAATATATCCAAGCTTGGTATTTATCACCTTGATTGGAAAGTAAATTTTCTTCCTTATCTTGTAAACCGCACATGCCAAATTCTATATAACCTGCCAAGAATAGTTGTCCTATAATATTAATATATTCACTAATATAGGTTGGATTAGCAGAATTATCCTCTATCACATTTTTACTATCAAGCAAATATGCAAAAAACAAGGAATCTAATTCTATAGCACTATCATTTCTAAAATATCCTGTTGATAATTTTAAAATGGTTTCTTCAAAATGTTCTAAAATATCTATTTTTGTAAGATTTGGAATCTGTAAAAAAAGTCCAAATTCTACATAGTAGCGCATTTTTTGATTGGCTTTTATTGTGTTGCAAATTTCTTCAGAAAGCTCTAAAAACATATAACCTTGTAAGTCTGTAAGTACCTTGTATATCATTTTTTTAAATCCCTTATGCTATGTATTTTTATTTGTTCTTCGGGTTTCTTATCAATTTCTACTGCTGAACCGCCAGATTTAGATTTTTGTCTTAATTTTACAATAGTTCCATCGCTCAGTTTTCTTATTTTTATAGCACCTCCAAGTTTATCTTTGTCTATATCTTCTAACATCTCTGCTCTTTCTGTAATATCCTCCCAAATCTCTTTTATTTGCTTATTATCCTTAGCCCAGAAAACATTCTCACTTCTTCCAAGTCTTAATTCTTTAGAAGTCTTAAGATTATATTTATTTCT
>NZ_JBMJAR010000066.1:0-1032 GCF_049221845.1 Campylobacter sp. GB48 | reverse complement strand
ATGAATTTAAAGAATGGGAAAAATCATCAAGTGGAGTTATAGAGCCTTTATTTACTCCATTAGAAGGTATAGTGGAAGATATTCCAAATTCACTTGAAAATATTGGCATTGCTAGCGATACCTTAGCAATGTTTGGTGCAGTGAAAAATCCTAAAAATGTAAAAAATATTATTAAGAAAAAATCATTGACGAAGAATGAAATTTTAAATGAAATTAAAAAATTAAAAAAATCTCACAATAGAATTTATTTAGTAGGTGATACAAATGAATTGATGGTTTTATGGGACAAGTTAACAAAAAATTATCAAAAAGAAATAATGGAAACAAATAGTAAAGGAATTAGGATTATAAGAATTTTAGAAGATGACACAAAATTAATGTTGAGAAATTATTCAAGCAACAAAAGTGACAATATGCCCACGATAGATACTAAAATTAACAATAAAGATTATAAAATACATATTAATAACCTAGGAAAACCTTAATGAAATTTAAAGTTTTAGAAACTATAAATGCAGAATTATTTCCACAATGGGACGTTTTACTTGATTTGCATATAAATTCATTTCTTGATATATTTTCCACACATAAACAAGTAAATAAAAATGATATAACAGAGATTATAGAGTATAGTTTTTTATGTGATTTCTTAGAATGTAGTGACTATGTAGAATTTTTTATGATTTTTAATCTTTATACAAAAGATTATCAAGGTGAATTTGTAAAAGTATTTACAAAATTATTTCTAAATGATTTAATTGATTTTTATATAAACGATGAAAAACAAAATACATTATCAGCTTATACCAAAAATAAAGATAAAAATTGGAAATATTTTTTAGATAATTATATCATTAAAGAGTGTTTTTATATAGATGATTTTTGTATTGCTTCTTGGGATATTCCAAGTAGTTGGAACAAATATAATATCAATGCAATTATTACCCCCAAAGGCACAAAATACTTCCAAGAAATCTTAGCTCCTAAATTTTACAACAAATACAAAGATCTAGAAGTAGAAATTGATGATAA
>NZ_JBMJAR010000065.1:0-1059 GCF_049221845.1 Campylobacter sp. GB48 | reverse complement strand
AATGTAGCAAGTGGAACTAATATATCTACTTTAAACAATAAAGGCACTATTAGTGGTAGTCGTGGTGTTTCTATTGCTAGTAACTCTACTATTGAAAATTTGAATAATAGTAATACTATTATTGGTGAACGTGATAACGGTATTAATGTTTCTAATGGTTCTAGTATTAAAAATTTAAATAACTCCGGTGTTATTAGTGGTAAGGGTTCACAACCTGTAAGACAAGGAGCTGGTGTAAAAATAGATGTTGGTGGAATTGTTGATACTTTGATTAATTCAGGTACTATTATGGGGGAACAAAGTGCTATATATTCTGCTGGGACTATAAATTATTTTAAGAATACAGGTCTTATAGCTGATGGTGGAGTGAGTATTGCCGGAAAATTTAAAACTATTACAAATGACCATAATGGAATTATTTCTGTTAAATTTGGTGCAGGTATTGGATTAATATGGAATAAAATAGGAGGTACTAGTTATGCTAATGGAGATCTTGTAGATAACAAGGGTACTATTGAAGCTACAACAGGTATTCAAATATATTCAGGAGCCACAATAGGTACTATAAGTAATTCTGGTATTATTCAAGCGCGTGGAAGTGGTATAGAGTTATATGATATAGGTTGGGGAGTAGATGCTTCTATTTCTATAAAAGATGTAAATAATTTAGGAATTATTGTAGCAAACCAAGATGGTATAGCATTTAGAGATAATAGATCATCTGGTAAAACAGGTGTGACTATAGATAATATTACTAATACAGGTACTATTCAAGCTGGTAGATATGGAATTGTATTGAATGATAGTAGAAATGATTATCAAGTAGGTAAAATTGATTTAGGTGGTTTAGTTAATGGTAAAACAGCTGGTTTTTATATAGGAACTAACCAAAAACTTACTCAGTATATTAATGTAACTGGAACTTTATTAGGTGGTAGCGGTATCATAAACAAAGGCACCATAGGGGTAAATAATAATACCGGAAGTTTAGTAAATAATAATACTGGTAATGTAATTGATTTAAAAAATGGTGCTACCATAGCAGCATTATCTCCTAAT
>NZ_JBMJAR010000064.1:0-1103 GCF_049221845.1 Campylobacter sp. GB48 | reverse complement strand
GATAAAATGGGAAGGGATAGGAGGTAAGCTAAAAGCAGCACAAAGAAGGAGAAAAGAAAAAAGTAAAGAGAAAGCAAAAATGCTTTTATATTTGGAAAATGAAAATAAAAACGATAGTAAAATAAAACAAATATCTATATCAAATATACCCAAAAAACCTCATTGGCGAAAATCTGAAGAAGATATATCAAAATTATACCATGATTATGAAAAACAGAAATCTTTTCTTAATGGCAAGGAAGTTCCATACGGAACAAAACATTCTGTTCGTCCAGACTTATGCAAAAATGGTTCTAGCATTGAAATTAAAAACTATAATCTTGATAAAACATCCAGTGTAAACAATTTAATTAATATTATTACCAAACAATATCAACAAAGATTACAACATTTGCCATCAAAAACCGAACAAATCTTCATTATAGACTCTAGAGGACAAAATATATCTAAAGAAATACAAGAAAAAATAAAATAAAAAATTTGTGTTAAATTGAATTGTGATATACTTATTCAATTTAAAACCAAGTAAATTTAGGAAAATTAATGGTGGGTTTTAATATAAATGGACTTTGGTATGAAATAGGCAGTGGTGATTTTTTACATGCATTTTTTAGCAATGTGGCTTATCATCTTGAAAAAGGAAATTGGGGGAGTAGATTCCCTATATTAATGAATGAAGTATATCAAGGTGAATTAAATTTTTCAAAAGCTTCTTTAGTGTTAAATGAACTAGAGAATATACAAAAAGAATTTAAAAATTTTACCCCAAAGCAACTAATTTGGGATATTGAAAATTTATCTCTTACGCCACCTTGGGGTGATAATATCAGTAGTGATATTACAGACCTATCAAATTATTTTGTAACAAGCGATGGTAATGATTTTATAGAACTTTTTAAAAAGGTCTTACAACTAGCCAACAATGAAAAAGCTAACCTTACCATTAAAAGTTTTTAAAATAATTATACTTTGGCAAAAATTTCTAAGCAAAAATACCATAAAACCTTTTCCTTTAAATTTTGATTGTTCTTTAGAGGAGAAACTTCTTTATGCTAAAGATGAGCAATTAGAAAGCATACTTCAAACCCACAAGACTTTTTATG
>NZ_JBMJAR010000063.1:0-1113 GCF_049221845.1 Campylobacter sp. GB48 | reverse complement strand
GCAGTGAAAAAACTATACCTAATTTAGAAGATCATTACATCATCATAGATATGAGCTTTAGAGTGGGAGTTGGAGATGATGATAGTGTAAGAGAGGGGGTGTTAGGGGGTAAAATACCAAGCGATACTAAATACTTAAAACAATGGCTCGATTTGAATTTAATAGCAAATTTTAATGATGCTTATAATTTTTTATTATCTCTATTTTTGTATATAGATCAATTTTCAATTGAAAAATTAAAAACCTATCCTCAACTTGCTGGAAAAATTGCTTATATTTATTATAGGTTTGATTTAGCGAAAATATATTTTCAAGTCAAATCAACAAAGAATATGCAAATAAAATATGGGGATTATTTTCAAGATATAATTTACTATGAAAATACAATTAAAAAGACAATACAAAAATACAACTATAATCCCAATAAAAATTATCCTATTACATATTGGGAAAAATTAATTGAAGAAATCTACAATCAATTTAAATTAAATATAAAAACAGAATTTATCTCATCAGATGATAATAGTTTATTTGGTTTTTATAATCAAGACAAAACTATTATTGAAATCAATATAAACAATATAGAAAATACAGAGGAAATGTTAAAAACTATTATACACGAAATACGACACGCATACATGCATCAAAAAAAACCAAACAATGATGTCTTGCAACACTATATTTATTATAGCAATCAATATATTTATTTTAATAAAACAGATCAAAAATTTGGAAATAAAACAATACCGGATGTTTATTTTTTTCAGCCAAGCGAAGCAGAAACTAGAGCAATAGAAGAAAGTATCACCAAGGAGTTAAGATGAGATACAAGGAACCAGATACAAAAAAACACGAACAATTTTTGCAAACTAGAAAAGAACCAAACGCACTTTATCTAGGTGTAAATACTAATATAAAATGTTTTAACAATATATGCCCTAGTGAAAAACAAAGTTGGTATTTTTTTGATTATATTGATTTAGAAAGCAAAATCAACATTACTTACAATCCCAAATTTGGTATTTATTTAGGTAAAATCATATTTAATAAAAAAGGCAACAAACTCATTCCAAAATATATACCTACAAGTATTGAAAATTTAGAAGAAGAGGT
>NZ_JBMJAR010000062.1:0-1122 GCF_049221845.1 Campylobacter sp. GB48 | reverse complement strand
CTTTCTAGCTTTGTTTTTAATTTAGAATAAATAGGAATTTGCAAATTTACTCCTAATACAGATAAATTGTTTTATTATAACCAATCTACTTAATACTTTTAATTAATTTAAATTCTTTGTTTTTAAGATATTCTTGTCTTAATGTTTCATCTATCTTATCAAGCTCATCAGGACTTTTATTTTTTGGTAAGTCCTAAAAAGACATAAGGAATGTTCCAATCCATGGGGTGGATATAAATCGTTGTGTAGTACTTCATTTATAAAATCCTCTATTTGCTAACCAATAAGCTAAATACCACCAAAAACTATTTGCAAATGCAAATACTATCCAAAAACTTAATTTATGAATTTTATATTTTATAATGCTTCTCTTTTCTAATAAAAACCAAATAGTAAAAAATATAATATGACACAATGTAAAAAGCAAGGCATAGTTGCCAAATCCATTTAAAATATCCATATTTATTCCTATTAAATAAATAAATCTGATAAGATAAATAATAGGTAAAAAAAATATGAAATAAGATATTATAGTCAATCCACAACAAGCGAAACAATCTAATACAAATTTAGCAAAATTAAATTTGTTATTCATAGATATTCCCTTACTATATATTGATTATTTTTTAACATCTTATTGCTTGTAACATTAACAGAATTCATTTTAATTCCAAAACCCCAAAAATCATCATTGAATTCATTAGGTTCTTTAGCTTCATACCATTTTTGATCTATCTTGTCTCATTCTTTATTTTTAAGATATTCTTGTCTTAATTATTCATCTACTTTATCAAGATCAGCAGAAAATCTAGCTTCTATAATGGTAGCATAAGCTGTAGGATCTCCTATTCTACGTATTTTATTTAAAATGAGTTTTTTTATTTTTTCATCTGTATTACACCCATCTCCTATCTCATACCCTAACTTTATCCCATCTGCATAAAGCCACAAAGGAGGAGTAAAAGCACTATCAAAAAAGCCTTTTTCATCATTCTCATCGATTAAATCAAGCATAGCATAACTAGCATCTGCTATATCAGCATAGTCTTTGATTTGAGAGATAAGTTCTTTAGGGTTCATCAGTAACTTTGTCCTGTATATTTTTCATCACTTTTTATAAAT
>NZ_JBMJAR010000061.1:0-1162 GCF_049221845.1 Campylobacter sp. GB48 | reverse complement strand
ACTAGCTATACCTAAGCAAAATAAGATTAAATTTGCTTTAGCTAAAATAAAAGCTAATCCTCTTGCTAAGATTAAATGGGACAAGATAAAATGGGAAGGGATAGGAGGTAAATTAGGTGCAGCACAAAGAAGGAGAAGAGAAAAAAGTAAAGAGAAAGCAAAAATGCTTTTATATTTGGAAAATGAAAATAAAAAAGGTAAGGTAAGTGATAAAGAAGTTCATCTTTATAAGTATAATGGAATATGGCCTAAAGATACTCTAAAACCTAGAAGCTCTGATTATATTTGTGAAAATGGTAAGATTACTCTAAATATCAAACAAAGAGCCATAGAAATAAAAAATACTTTAAACAGGGATATAATAGTGTTTCTATAGAAACAAAAGATAAATTTATCAGATATGATTTAGATGGTAAACCACATTATGAGAAGACATTAAAGAAACTAATTAATACACCTCATAAAGTAGAATATACTAAACATATAAACCCTCAAGATTCAACAAAATATAGAATGTCAAAGGGTATAGTAGAACCAATATCTCATAAAGATTTAGATATTGTAGAAAATTATTTAAAAAGGCAAAAATAATGAAATTTGAAAATTTAAAACATGGAAGTTTATTTAAAAGAGAATTTTATCTTAAAGATGTAAAAATAGATTTAAGAAATGACTTTTTTGTTTATTCTATCACAATGAATGAAAAAACTTTAGAAATATTTTTTAAATCAGAGAAAAAAGATATACAAGATTTGCAAATTATTTTTTATGATTATAAGTTGCTACATTCAAAATCATATTGTAAAAATTTTAATCAATTAGAGGCTAATTTTATCGATTTGATAAGAAATAATTGGGATGATATAACAGGCTATATTGAAAAAGAAGAAGAGATGTTGATAAGTATATATTTTGAGAATGATTTAGAATATATTACTTTAACTTGTAAGTATTTTAATATAGATTTTATAGACTAAACAAAGGATAAACAATAACAAGAGAACAAGCAGAACTAATTATAAAAGAAGAAAAGTTGATTGATACAACTTGATATCCTTCTTATAAACATTTAGGGGAATATCATCTTACTATGTGGTTTGATTCTGATAATAATAAATATGAAACTTTCTATGTTGGAGAAAGGAGGAGTGTTAGTCTTAAC
>NZ_JBMJAR010000060.1:0-1177 GCF_049221845.1 Campylobacter sp. GB48 | reverse complement strand
TTGGATTTTTTTTAGTGGGGATAAGTTATAATTGATCATAAATCTTATAACTATAAGAGCTATCACCAAACTTATAGCTCCTATGATAATTTGTTTTATTAAAGCCTCGTTAATTGGATCTTTATAAATTTTTTCATCCGCAATTACACAAACATTGTATCCTATTGAGGATTCTTGGCATATTACTGCTTTACGCGGTGCACTTCCATCTTCAATGATCATAGGTTTATTTGAAAGTTGTCCTGCCTTACCTTCTGGGGTAGAAAGATAGGCTTTCACAATGTTTTGGGATAAATCATCTTTTGTTAATAATGCTTTTGAAGACTCATGAAACAACACAGTTCCTTCATCATCTAAAACCACAGTGTATCCACTCTGAGATCTTCCCATTGCTAATACATTGTCTGAAAAAGTATTTAAATCATAATTTCCACCAACTGCACCTATAAATTTACCATTTACAACAATAGGATATGAAAAAGCCAAAGAAGGAGCTTTTAAGCTCGGAGCCATATAAGGTTTTGAAATCACAACTTTATCTTCTCCAGAAGTAACACTTGTATACCAAGTTCTAGTTCTAGGGTCATAACCATCAGAAGGCATTTGATGATTTCCATTTGACCTAATCATTGCACCATTTTTTGCAAGTCCTACATATAAAACATCAAAACGACTTGATTCTTTTGCGACTTTAACCATAGTGTAGATTTCTTCTAAACTTGCATTGGGATTTTTTTGAATTTCAGCCGCAACAGCTTTTATAGCATCGCTTCTTGAGGTAGTATAGTCATCAAAGCTTTTTAAAACATCTTGCATAGTTTTAACTTGTATGTCATTGATAAGTTTTTGCACATCATGCTTTACTTCAATATAATTAAAAGCATTTGCAATAAATAAAATAGCTATAATTGCTAAGAACACAAAAAAAGTGAGTTTGTTTGTTAAGGTTTTAGTAATTTTTCCCATAAATCATCCTTGTTTATAGTTTTTGGAGTTTTCAAGGAAAATTATCTTATATTATATTTAATAAAAAAATATATTATTTAAATATAAAATTAATTATTTAATAAAAATTAAAAAAGTAATTAAAAACATAACAAAAGGAATAGTAATCAAACCAAACCCTAAGGTTTGGTTATCATTTAAAACTTCTTCTTCCTAGCATCTTCTAAGATAT
>NZ_JBMJAR010000059.1:0-1222 GCF_049221845.1 Campylobacter sp. GB48 | reverse complement strand
ATTAACATCTTCTATTTTAGGAAGAGTTATTTTTCTTTTTTTAGCCATAAAAAGCCTTGTGGGTTTTTAAACCCACTAAGATTATATTAAATCATAAGGAAAGTATTTATATAAAGCTAATCTTATTTTGCTTAATCATTCTGGCACGATTGATAAGAGCATAAAGGGCTAGAAATTCATCGTTAAGCATTTCCTTAAAAGTTTCACTGTATCTATCCCCATCAAATTCAATACTTTTCCATTCTATAATCTCTGATTTAGCATTAGTGATAAAAGAAATATATTTATCTCTTTGTTTATCGTGTTTAATACCTGCACATAAAGGTTTAAGTGCTTCATCATACCAAATCACTTCTAGATTTTCTTCTTTGATGATTCTTAGTGCTACTTCTTTTGTTAGATATTCTTTAATGTCTTTTCCATCGTATTTTTTTTGTTCATAATTCATCTGCAACATTTTATCAATAGCTTCTTTTTCACTATTAAAAGAATACTCAAGTTCAACACTGCCTCTTTCTCCAATATAAACAGCTTCGTATTTATTATTATCAGAATCAAACCACATAGTAAGATGGTATTCTCCTGAATGTTTATAAGAAGGATACCAATCTGTATCAATCAACTTTTCTTCTTTTATAATTAATTCTGCTTGTTCTCTTGTCATTTTCTATCCTTTATTATGGTATTTGTTTGATAAAACCTAATTGCATTAAGTCTTCTATGGAAATAGGAAGTTTAATCTGTGTTCCTCCACCTTCTTGATCAAAGTGTGGAGATATTTTACCTTCTTTTGGGGAATGGAATTTGTTTTTTTCTTTTAATTTGTCAATTTTACCTTTTAGTTCTCTATTTCCACTCACTTCAATCTTTCTCTCAATATTTTCCATATTAATATCTTCTATTACTTCATATCTTTTATAAGTTTTTTGCATGGCTTCATTATCTTCATAAGGCAATGATCTTTTTTCATAAGATATTGCTCCTTCTTTCTCTTCAAAAGGACACACAAAGCTACCTGAATTATCCCCATATCTGTCTAGCTTTGTTCCCTTTTTTAGAGTGATTTCTTTTGGTTTAGGTGGGATTTTATAGCCATCATCATCAGGATATTTAATCTTACCATTTTCACAAATATAATCAGAGCTTCTAGGTTTTAGAGTATCTTTAGGCCATATTCCATTATACTTATAAAGATGAACTTCTTTATCACTTACCTTACCTT
>NZ_JBMJAR010000058.1:0-1235 GCF_049221845.1 Campylobacter sp. GB48 | reverse complement strand
TACAAATCCCCCTTACTCATACTTTCTTTATTCTTGCTTTTTCCTTTTTCATTATTTGGATTTGAAATTTCTATTTCTTTAAAACTTTTAGAGCATTCTTTATCTGTGTATAATCTAACACAATACTTTCCCCAAGTCTTACCTATGCTAAAAGGATAATCTTTTAAAAAATCAGGTTGTTTGTTGTAATGAATCTCATTGATTTTAAAATAATACTTTCCTTCAGGTAAGCTTCCAAATTTATCTTTAATACTTTCATCATCATAGTAAAAATATGCTTTTTTCTTGGTAGTTTTATCTTTTATATCTTGATAAAAACTAAAAGCAATTTGTTTATTTGATGGTTTTAAATTATCAGCTTTAGCTACTCCACTTCTTGCCATATAAGAAGCTATTAAATCTTTTCCTTTAAAATGATATAAATAAAAACCATCATATTTAAAATAATCTTTATTTTTAAACCTAAGTATAAGTCCTATTTTATGATTGATATAATTATTAAATATTCTTTTGCTATCTTGTAAGGGTTTGGCTAAATAAGCTTTATTATCTTCTAATCTGACTTTAAAACTATGACAACTACTAAAGTCTTTTTCTCTATCAAATCTTATCTTACCTTCTTTATTGGTTTTTAATCTCAATACGCTTTGCTTGATTAGTTTTTCATGATCATACCCTTTTATACTAATACTAGCATTATCAATAGCCTTTCCATGTTCATCTTGTATGATAAGGCTGATGTAATTTGAAGTAGCAGTGTTGTTTATAATACTAGTGTTATTGTGGGTTAAATTTAGATCTTGATGGTTTAAATCATTATAAGCATAGTGCTTGCTTATCTTTTTAGGTTCTAATTTTATATTTAAACTATTTTTAGCTAAAACATAGTTTTTAATCTTACAATGATAATAATCATAAGTAATGTTTAAATCTTTTAAAGCATATAAATTATTCTCATCATATTTAAGATAATAATTTATTTTTTCATCATTGAAAGAAAAAATTTCATCTTCCTTTGCGCCTAAAAGAAGTTTTTCATAAAAAAATACTCTTGTTTTTAGTTTATTAAAATCTAGATCATAGTTTTGTTCTAATAAAGCTATATCGATTAATGACTCATCTTTAACAAATATATCACAATTGTTCTCATAAAGATGTAAAAGATTTGACATAGATGAAGCATTGTCAAAAAATATAAGCTTTTTATTTTTATCTTTGTTTTCTAAGATGAAGTG
>NZ_JBMJAR010000057.1:0-1262 GCF_049221845.1 Campylobacter sp. GB48 | reverse complement strand
ACACAAACTCACATCAATGAAGATTGTAACAATACTCAAGAACTCATCCCTGATAATGTGATAAGAATACAAACACAAGATGGTAGTGGGGAGTTTATTGAGATAATATTTCCTAGTCAATTAGAACTCAATGATAAGCCTTTGGAAGATGTGAGTTATACATTTGCTCCAGCTTTAAGAGGTTTACATTCAATGTTTAAAATTACAAGTAGACTTAATAGTGGTTTAACACGACAAGAAGTAGTGAAAATTATTGAAAAACTACAAAAAGGTAGCAGTGGGAATATTCGCCTTCTGAAAAATAAAAAAGAATTAGATGAACTGTGGCAAAAATTAATAAAAAATGCCACAAAGTTGGAAGAAAAATATATTCCTATAAAAAATCATAAAACAGGACAAATTACGCAAGAAAAATTGATAAGATATAAATTGAATGATGAAATTGATATTATATATAGAACAGGTTCTGGAAGTGGGGGAGAAACAATAAATATTTATGGTAAAAATCCAAAGCTCAATAAAACTATTCATATTAAACCATAGGAATAAAAGTGAAAAGAATAAAAGTGATGTATGCAATGGGTAATCCTATTTTTTCTTATAAAGAAAAAGATGATATAGGATATAAAAGTTATGAAAATTTAAGTAAAGTATTAAATAATAAACCATATTTTTCTGAAATGGATTTACTTTTAGAATATTTAAGATACACAACAAAAACAGATATTCTCTTAGCATTTGAATATTTATTATTAAAACTTATTGATGATGAATTTTTTGCAAGACATGAAATAGATGCAAATATCATTCAATTTTATAATATTGATAGTCTTAATAACACTCCTTCTTTAAATACACCCAAACCTACCTATATAAGTGAATATATTAGTGTTTTGGGGCAGCTTTTTCTAGCAGGATATATAGATTTTGGATCTTATTGTGATGAAGATAGAAATAAAATAGATTATCCTTCAAACTTATCTTATTATAAAGAAGATAAATATCAAGCTTGGATATATTTTAGAGATAATTTTTTTTATAAAGAAAGATTTATTAGAGAGTTGGATGATGATGTTATTGTAGATGGGTGTAGCACAATGTTTTCTCCCACTTCTTGGGATACACCACAATATTGGTCACAATATAATATCTGGGTAGCAATAACCCCCAAAGGCACAAAATACTTCCAAGAAATCTTAGCTCCTAAATTTTACAACAAATACAAAGATCTAGAAGTAGAAATTGATGATAAAGGTAATATT
>NZ_JBMJAR010000056.1:0-1374 GCF_049221845.1 Campylobacter sp. GB48 | reverse complement strand
CTTACAGGCTCAAGTGAACTTCCTAACAATCCTTTTTACTTTGGAGAATTAGATCAAGATAATGCTATAAAACAAGATGCACCTAGTTATTATTTTTCTCCTAAAGATGAAAATAGTGGCAAAGGAAAACTTAGCATCTTTTATAAAAATGATGAACTTTGCTTGCTTAATTATTCTATTATAGAAAATTCTTTAAATATCAAATTAGAATGTTTAAGCAAGCAAAGCTTAGAGTATAAAGATTTAATTTCAAACACTCTAAAAGAACAAAAAACCATACAAATAAATAAAAAACAAGCTATAGCTAAACTTCATGCCCTTTTGGAAAATCAAAACCTAGAATGTATTCATGGAGGTAAAGTCATACTTCAATCAAACAAAGGAAAAACTTTTAAAGATGGTGGTGTGCCTATTATGCTAGAAAGTGATTTACTTAATTCTAGCATAAGTGGTTGTCCTAATACTATAGGAAAAGTAAGTTATCCTTGCACCAAGGTAGTAGATGTTAAAGGCTCTTTATCTCAAAAGAAAGTTAATAATGAATATGTAATCTTACAAGAACTCATCTCAGCTTGTGTCACAGATAAAGGATATCCTTTAAAAGTAAGCTTTGTACCTACTAAGTTTAAATTTGATCATAGTTTTAATCCTAAGGAAGGCTTAGCAAAGCAAAGCAAAAGCCAAACAAAGCTAAAAGAGCCTAAGTTAAGAATGTATTATAAAGAACATAAATATCAAAAAGATAATCTTTTAATCACTAATTTATATCTAAACGATACTTTATATCAAAACAAACAAGGTTTAGATCAATTAGAATTATCTAAAAACGACTTATTTGATTTAAATGATGTCAATATGTTAAATGCTCTTAAACAAGACTTTAGCAAAGATTATGATTTTAAAGAGTGTAAAATTACGCTTGGCGCGCATTTGTTAAAATTAATCTTTATCATCCCAAAAAATATTGCTAAAGTTTATAAAAGTGCTTATAAAGAATTTGAATATAAAGATTTAGGAGCAGGGTATTTTAAAGAGCTTTTTGAATATCATCAAGATTATCGAGAAAAAGAAAATATTATACATTATAGAGTTTTTTTAACCCCTGCTAAAATGCAAAAGATTGAGTTTGAAATTGCTAAAGGTTTAGATGAGTGGCTTAATGATGAAAATGTATGTTCTTTTAATATTTTAACCAAGGATTATTTTAAGGCAAATGATAAAGATATGTTTACAAGTGATAATATAAAAGATAATATAAATACCACACAAACTCACATCAATGAAGATTGTAACAATACTCAAGAACTCATCCCTGATAATGTGATAAGAATACAAACACAAGATGGTAGTGGGGAGTTTATTGAGATAATATTT
>NZ_JBMJAR010000055.1:0-1394 GCF_049221845.1 Campylobacter sp. GB48 | reverse complement strand
ACACAAACTCACATCAATGAAGATTGTAACAATACTCAAGAACTCATCCCTGATAATGTGATAAGAATACAAACACAAGATGGTAGTGGGGAGTTTATTGAGATAATATTTGATGAATTTAAAGAATGGGAAAAATCATCAAGTGGAGTTATAGAGCCTTTATTTACTCCATTAGAAGGTATAGTGGAAGATATTCCAAATTCACTTGAAAATATTGGCATTGTTAGCGATACCTTAGCAATGTTTGGTGCAGTGAAAAATCCTAAAAATGTAAAAAATATTATTAAGAAAAAATCCAAATATGCTACTAAACAAGAAGTGATAGAGGTATTAAGAAATAAATATAATCTTAAGACTTCTAAAGAATTAAGACTTGGAAGAAGTGAGAATGTTTTCTGGGCTAAGGATAATAAGCAAATAAAAGAGATTTGGGAGGATATTACAAAAGATACGACAATATTGCCAGATGCGGGAAATGGTATAAAAATGAGAAAACTAGATGATGGAACTATTATAAGATTAAGAAAAACATCTGTTTCTGGCGGTTCAGCAATAGATATAGGAAATAAAAAACCAAATAATGTAATTCATAATAAGGCGAAAGAAGATGGTGATTGGTAAAGTAATTCATAAATACGGTTCGTTTTTTCCTGATTTTGATGAGATATTTTACAATTTAGGTTATGATGGTATTTGTTTTGATGAAAAATCAGATATAAAGCTTTTTCTACAAATTCCAAACCTTAAGAAAACAGATATTTTAGAATATTTTGAAGATCATTTTTTAGGATCAATTTTTGAGGATGCATGCGATTTTAATGACTTGGATTGCCCTTTGTTTTACACAGAAGATGAAAACTTAAAAAATTCCATAAAACCAAATTACAATAGTGAGTATGTAAGTATTATAGGGCAACTATTCTTAGCAGGATATATAGACTTTGGGATTACTCCAAGATCGGAAGATAAATATACAAGAACAGACTATCCTACTAATTTATCTTATTATAAAGAAGATAAATATCAAGCTTGGATATATTTTAGAGATAATTTCTTTTATACTAATGCATTTTTAAAAGGATATTATGACGATATTTTAATCTATAAAGGCAAAGAATATACAGCAAATACTCTACCCAAACTTAAAAAAGGAGAAACGGTTCATAGCACAATGCATAGTGCTGCTTCTTGGGCTATGCCAAGATATTGGAGTGGGTATAATATATGGGTAACAAGAACTCAAAAAGGCACAAAATATCTCCGTGAGATTTTAGAACCTAGAGTTTACAACAAATACAAAGATCTAGAAGTAGAAATTGATGATAAAGGTAATATTATAAGGTGGATTGGAGAGATTAATAGATGATTTTGCTTAAATTTTTATTTAAATAAAA
>NZ_JBMJAR010000054.1:0-1409 GCF_049221845.1 Campylobacter sp. GB48 | reverse complement strand
TCTTTATGATTCTTATGCATATAGAGGTTTAGTAGATGGTATACACAAAAACCCTCTTAAAGCTCAAATGCTAAAAGATTTTTCTAAAAATCCTCCTTATGATGAATTTGGTATGCTTCCTTTTTTAGATGAACTTATAGGAGTGGATTGGGTTATTGATGTGAATAAAACTATAGCCACAAATGAAAATAATATAGTTATTGATAGTCAAGGTTACATTATTCGTGCTTTAGGGGATAGGGTTAAAAAAGGTAAAATAAAAGATCCAAGGGATATAGATTCTACTCCAGAGAGTAGGTGGGAATTTCATACTTCCACTAGAGGTGCTATAGGAAGCTATAGGGATAGATATGAGTTAGATATTCCTAATGATTGGACTAAAGAAGAAGCAAAACTATATATGAATTCTCTTATTTTAGAAGCCAAACTAGCAGCCCTAACTCCTCCTCAAGGTTATCCTAATGCACCTTATTATTATATACCAGAATATTTAGAATTTATTTATAAAAAACACAAATTAGACGCTAAACTTGATCCAAGAATTCCTGCTATATATAGATATAATTTTCCGCAAGAACTTCGAGCTAAAATACTAGCTTATGCTAAAGAGCATAATATAAAAGAGTAAAAATAATGAATTTCATTGGCCACTACTATAATCATGAAAAATGGTTTATATATGGGTTAAATTAAAGAAAGGAAAAATAATGCAAAAAATACTTCAAATTGATTTAGAAAAAAGAAAAGCTTTAGAGAATTTAAAAAATTTAAGCTTATTGGGTTTTGGTGGGGTTATGTTATTTAATCTAAATAAAGATGATTTGATTAAAGATAATGATATTTTTTCTATGCATAATATGAATCATTTTTTACAACTTAGTTTGGATCAATTTTACATACCTAATGCTTTTTTAAATATTTTAGAATTTTTACATATTAAAAAACATATTGATATAAAAGAATCTTTTCATATCAATATCTTAATCAATAGTGATACACTTTATAAAAATCCTTTATTGCAATATAATATAAATAGAACAATTTCTAAAGATGAAAATATCATTTATGCTTTAAAAAATACTTCTAGTATAAATCAAGCTTTTAAAAACTTAAAACAACTACAAGAAGTATTATTAAAAGAAAATATATTTTTAAATTTTATAGACTTAAATAGTAAAGAAAGTCTTTTAAGTTTTTACAATCAAATATTAAGTAATCATCATCTTAAAGATTATTTTTATATAAAAAATAATCAATTTTTTATTAAAGAAGATATAAAAAATAAAATTATATTTCACAATATCAATTCTTCTTCTATTATAAGTAATTATCTTAGCTTGTTAAATGATTTTAATACTTTAAGTAAGATAGAACTTATAAATATATTAGAAAGTTTAAGTTTATACAAT
>NZ_JBMJAR010000053.1:0-1449 GCF_049221845.1 Campylobacter sp. GB48 | reverse complement strand
ATCACTAATGAAAACACTAGCTTTAAAAAACTAGGCATTAAAGAAGAAGATTTACAATTACTTATTAGTGAGTTTAGTACTAGAAAATTTAGCTTACAAGATTTACAAGATATATCTAATATCATTGCTTATTATTTCCAAGTTAATGGCTATCCTGCAGCAACAGCTTATGTACCCCAACAAGAATTTGAAGATAGTGTGCAAATAAACATAGCCTTAGGAACCTTAGGTAAGTATATAATAAAGAATAAAACTACTATAAAAGATCATTTCATAGAAAGTAAGCTTAATGAAAGAATCAAAGGTAAAATCATCTCTACTAAACTCATAGAAGATAGTGTATATAAAGTCAATGAAATGTATGGAGTACAAACCCTAGCAGGTTTACAAGCAGGAGAGAATGTAGGAGAAACTGATGTAGTTATAGAAGTAGTACCTGATACTAAGGCTAATGTATTATTATATGCTGATAATTATGGTATTGAAAGTGCAGGGGATATTAGAGCTGGTATTAGTATAGGATTTAATTCTATATTTAATATGGGAGATTATTATAATTTTTACTTGCAATCAAGCAATGAAAATCAAATCAACTATGGGGCTAGTTATACTTTCTTTTTAGGAAATTTAAAAATTACTCCAAGCATA
Source organism: Campylobacter sp. GB48 (assembly GCF_049221845.1). Lineage (NCBI taxonomy): Bacteria > Pseudomonadati > Campylobacterota > Epsilonproteobacteria > Campylobacterales > Campylobacteraceae > Campylobacter > Campylobacter sp. GB48. Next base: position 801 of record NZ_JBMJAR010000053.1, on the reverse strand, counting down.
TCTCAAGGTTCTTATTCTTTAGGTGGGGATTATGAAGGTTTAGGTTTTAGTGGTACTTCTAGAAATATTGGTGTAGACTTTTCTTATCCTGTATGGATTAATACTAATTCCTCTTTATACTTTACTTCAAGTATTTATCATAAAATACTTAGTGATGTAACCTTAGATCTTTTAACCTTTGATAAACATTCTAATGTAGGGAGTATGGGTTTAGAAGGTTTATTTAGAGGATTTGAGAATAATACCTTAAGTTATAGCGCAAAAGTAAGTATAGGTAAGGTATATGATGATGGTACTACTATATTTGGAAGTACATCTAAAAGTGGATCTAAAGGCTTTGGCTGGTTTAGAAAACTCAATGCTAGTTTGAATAATTATTATAGTATTAATGAATACATTACGCATACTTTAAATATAAACTATCAAAAGGTATTAGGGAATTTTGAATTAGATTCTTCTGAAAGTTCCTCTTTAGGTGGAGCTTATGGAGTAAGAGCTTATGATAATGGTGAAGGTGATGGAGATAATACCATAGTAGCTAACTTTGGTATAAGAATAAATATACCAAATACGAATTTTTATTTTACTCCTTTTTATGATGTAGGTTATGCTTGGTATGAAAAAGCTTCAGGAAGTAGATTAGCAGATGAGCATTTTTTAGATGCAGTAGGCTTACAAGTACTTTATAATAAAACTAATGAGTATTATATAAAGCTTGATGCAGCTAGAGCATTACATCAATACAAATACGATGATGATCATAGAATGAAATTATATTTAAGTGGTGGGGTGTATTTTTAA
>NZ_JBMJAR010000052.1:0-1452 GCF_049221845.1 Campylobacter sp. GB48 | reverse complement strand
TCTTCAGTTAAGTAAGAATAGAAGCCACTAAATGTAAGTTTTGGGCTGTATTTGTAAGATACTCTTGCGATGTATTCGTTTTTATCTGTATCAGCAATACCTCTACCATATTCAGTAGAACCACCGATATAGTCAAATCCTACTCTTACAGTTTCAGCAAAAGTATAACCTAAACCTGCAAAATAGAAGAAGTTTTCACCAATATCTCCAGTTAATTTACTACCATTAGAATAGAAAATTTGCTCACCTGGAGCGATTATTCTACCTTTATCTTCTAATACAACTACACTACCTCTATCTTTTTCACCATAACCAATAATACCAGCTTGGAAATCAAAAGCAGAAATATTTGCTTGGATTTGAGCAGCATAGAAATTGCCGTCATCTAAAGTATCTTTTCCATAGTAGTCTTTTTTATCACTATCTAAGCTATTTCCTAAGTATTGACCTTGGATTTTGAAGTTAGCATCATTGAATGCAAATTTATAACTAGCATCTACTGCATATAAGAATGCCCAGTTATTGGCATAAGCAGCCCAAATTTGGAAAGCAAATGGGTCAAAATCACCTAATACAGCAGCACCGTATAATGAAGATTTAGCTATATTAAGCCCTTTTTGTGCAGCACCAGGAACTCCATTTTCTTTATCTGTTGGATAATTTTTGTTACTATCTGTAGTAGTAATAGCAGTATCACCATCATCTTCAGCATTGAAGCTATCAAACCAATAACCTGCAAAAGTTAAACCTTCGATAGAAGTATTTACTACTTTAGCCCCTGTTCCTACTAAATCATCAGTCCAAATAGAACCAACTTCCATTTTACCGAAAGTTACATTTGTAGCATAAGCTTCATTTGTATATTCTAAGTAAGCTTGTTGAACAGCGAAAGTATCGTGAGTGTTTGTTCCATTGCCTGTACCAAAGCCAGCTTCATTTGTGCTGTATTGGAATTGAACAAAAGCTTTAAAGTTATCATCTAAAGCTGCTTTGAAGTTTAATTGAGATTTAAATCTGTGTTTGTTTTCTTTAGAGTTGTTGTAACCATCTTCAATTGTGTTACCAGTATCTTTTCTATCAGATTCAAATCTGTATCTGAACATTCCTGATACATCAACATCTTTTATAGCTTCTTCAAGTGAAACAGCGTTAGCTGCTGAAAAAGCACCTGCAGCTAAAGCTGCTACTAAACTAAGTTTAACTAGTTTCATGAGAATTCTCCTTATTAAAATTAAAACTGTGGCTTGAATTATAGCATAGTTTTATATAAGAATTCTTAAAGTAAATAAAAACAATATAAAATATATTAGATTATATAGTATTAATATAAGTAGATAGATATATCTTTAAAGATCTAGTTTGAAACTAGATCTTTAAAAACTAAGGAGTTATCTATGAATGTTTGCTTTTACAAATGTAATTATGCTCTTTGATAGTTAATGTATGGAAACT
>NZ_JBMJAR010000051.1:0-1477 GCF_049221845.1 Campylobacter sp. GB48 | reverse complement strand
AATGTAGCAAGTGGAACTAATATATCTACTTTAAACAATAAAGGCACTATTAGTGGTAGTCGTGGTGTTTCTATTGCTAGTAACTCTACTATTGAAAATTTGAATAATAGTGATACTGGTTTTATAAGTAGTATTAAGATTGCTAAAAATGGTAAGATTAATAATATTAATAATCAAGGAACTATAGGTGGTGTAGATTTAGGAGATGTTAATCGAGATCCACAGAAGGCTTTTATTGGCACCTTTAACAATAATGGAACTATTATAAATAATAAAGGATATGGAACAGTATTTATTGTTACTAGCACTATTGAAAACTTTACAAATTCAGGACTTATAGAAAATAGTTCTGGAGGGGATAGTGGTGGTATATATACAGCTGGGGGTAAAATAGGTACCTTTATAAATGAGAATACAGGTATCATAAAATCTACCAAAGAAGGTATAAAGATATCTTATATTGATTGGACTGGTACTCAAGCTGATTTAATACAAAATAAAGGGACTATTATTGCTGGTAATTCTGGAGTACATATATCTAATTTGAGTAGTTTAAAAACTTTTGAAAATAGTGGTTTTATTCAAGCAACAAATGGTGTTGAAATCAAAAATTATGGACAAGGTAAAGCTGGTGTAATAGAAACTCTTAACAATTCAGGTTCAATGTTTGGGTCTGCAAATGGTATTATGCTTCATGGTGGTGCATCAGGAAGTAGTATCAACACCATTACCAATAAAGGAACCATACTAGGTCAAAGTGGTGCAGGTATATATGTAAATGGTGCTAATCAGCACATTAAAGACTATATCAAACTCGAAGGTTCTAATGCTCTCATAGCAGGAGGAACTGCGGGTATTTACAACAAAGGCACCATAGGGGTAAATAATAATACCGGAAGTTTAGTAAATAATAATACTGGTAATGTAATTGATTTAAAAAATGGTGCTACCATAGCAGCATTATCTCCTAATAAAGACGGTAGTTTTAACTTTAATACTCAAGGCAATGCTATTTTAAATGAAGGAACTATCAAGGGCAATATCAATCTTGATGATGGTTCTAAGATTATAGGAGCTATTAATAATAAAAATATTATCTCAGGTAGTATTAGTTTAAATAAAAAATCTTATATAAGTTCAATCATTAATGAAAAAACCATAGAAAAATCTATTGATTTAAAAGATAATTCTCAAATAGATAAGATTTTAAATAGTGGAACTATTCAAGATAGTATCAATCTAAAACAAAGCACTATAGTAAATATAGACAATAGTGGAACTATTGAAAAAGGTATAAACTTAGAAAAAAGCACCATAGGTTCTATAGAAAACTCAGGTATTATAGGCAATGGTGGTATCAAACTAAATGATAGCACCATAGGCTCTATCACAAACAATGAAGGTGCTAAAGCTGATTTAGATTTAAAAAATAACTCAGTAGTAGGAACTATAACCAATAATGGAGATATGTTAATTA
>NZ_JBMJAR010000050.1:0-1525 GCF_049221845.1 Campylobacter sp. GB48 | reverse complement strand
TTTGTGTGTAATGTTCCTATATTGATCTCAAGTGTTTATGTGATATATGAAAATTTTTAAAGACTATCAAAAATTCACTCCTTATGGTTTGGATTTTAGACTTTATAGTAAAGATTTTATCACTAAGCTTGATTTTAAAGATAAAGCTTATAATGTGCTTTATAATACAGGAGTTTAAATGGGAGAAGATATTACACTTTCTATTTTTTGGGTTTGATAGGATTTATTCTTGCTTGCAGTGTTATAGAATTTTATCTTATAGCTCTAAGCGTTCTTATTGTCTTTTCTATTTTAAATTATTGGATTAAGATTAATATAAAAGAATTTGTAAAATCTTATTTTTTAATATCTTTTATTATCTTTTTTATGGCTATTGTTATCATATTTTATCTTAGCTATGATCTTGAATTTTATAAATCGCTTGTATTGCTTGATCCTCCAGAAGTTGAAAATTATCACCGCAAGAATATAGAGTGCGTAATTATTTTAAATTTTTAACCTTTGCAACTATGTTTTTTTTAGTAATCACATTTTTTATACTTCCTTGTTTATTACAAGCTTATTTATTTAAATGTTATAGCACAGAAGAAAAACGCAAAAAATTAAGTTGGTTTATAGGATTTGTGTGTAATGTTCCTATATTGATCTCAAGTGTTTATGTGATATATGAAAATTTTTAAAGACTATCAAAAATTTAATATATTTGATATAATATTTATTTATCTTAAATATTTAGAAAAAAATGGATAGAGAATTATTTATAACAAGACTTGCTTTTATAAACAATGATGAAATAGACACAATAGATAAAAATTCATCCATAGCATATTTAAAAGCCTTATATCAATGTGAAAATTCCATAGCTATAAATTATAATCAAGAAGATCTTTTCACCCAAACTACTGCTATAAACAATCTAGGCTATAATTCTACTTTCACAAAGATCTTCATCCTAGATAAAGAAAATCTAAATGATACCTATCTTGATGCTAGAAAAAGGCTTTATAAATCTATCAATACTTTAAAAGAAAAAAGAAATGAAAAAATAAAAGATATCCAAGCCTATTTAGATAAAGAAATTTCCTTACAAGATAATCTAAATAATCAAAGCTTTAATACTAAGGAAAATGATGTTAATTTAATTTTAAACGAAGTATTTAACATAGAGCAATTTTATGATAAAAATACCAATACCATAGTATTAAAGACAAATAATATAAAAATCATATTCTTAGATAAAGTAAATTTACAAGATTTGCAAGATAATTCTAACAATACTTCTTTCATCTCTATGTCAAATTTAATCCATATTTATGATAATCATTGTGATATTTTTACAAAAGATAGAAGTGTTTTGGATATAAAAGACATAGAAGAAAAATATCAAATAGATTTTAAAAGTTTAGATACAAAAATCTTCCTAAACTCTACTCTCCTTACAGGCTCAAGTGAACTTCCTAACAATCCTTTTTACTTTGGAGAATTAGATCAAGATAATGCTATAAAACAAGATGCACCTAGTTAT
>NZ_JBMJAR010000049.1:0-1546 GCF_049221845.1 Campylobacter sp. GB48 | reverse complement strand
CCAATAAATCCCAATATGAACAAAGGTTTTTTTAATGAATGCAAATAACTCTTATCTTAATTTAAAAATTAACAAACTTGATTTTAAAATCACAAAAGCCGTTATAAAAGAAAGTCTAGATCAAATCTTCTTATGTGAATGTGAAGGTTTTTATGAAAATATCAATAATGATATTTTTAGTGATGATAATATTGAATTTGATCCTAATATGCTTATTGATAAAGAAGCCTCACTTATAATTAAAAATCCTTATGAAAACAAAAAAATAGATTTTTCAACTAATATTGATATGATTTATAAGGGAATAATATCTTATATTGAATATTTAGGTGTTAATCAAGATAGTGTTAGCAATATTGTAAAAGAAAATTTTAAACAATTAAACCATAAACATTTTTTTAAGTTTAACCTACACTCTCCTTTAATAAGACTTGATTTTAATAAAGCAAATCGTATTTATACTCATACAAACATAATAGAAGTAATTAAACAAACCTTAGCCTATTATAACACCAAGCTAAATAAAAACATTGATTTTTCTAATATTCATCATATATATGAAACTAAAGAATTGATTTCTCAATACAATGAAAGTGATTTAGAATTTATCACAAGATTAGCACACAATCATGGCATTTATTTTTATGAAGATAAAGATAATATTTATTTTTATGATTTTTATACTCATAAAGGCAAAACAAAAGATATAGTTTTTAACCCTAATATCAATAACCATCTTAATGAAGCTTGCATTTATGCACTAAATAAAGAAAAACAAATACAAACTAACGCTTTTACTCATTCTAGTAATAATTCCAAACAACCTTTAAGTTTATACTCATTAAGCACAAAAGCACAAAACACTAACACACATTATAATGAGCATTATTATGAAAGCGAGTATTCTTTTACGCAAAATATCAATTTAAAACAATCCCCTACCCTAAAAGAAAAAAGAAATTCTATGCTTAATAATACACTAAAAGCAAAAAGCAATATTTATCATCTTAGTTTAAATGAAAGTATTAAAATTAATATTCAAAAAGAAACTACTAAAGAATACACCATTATAGCAAAAGAACAAATTTTAATCGATGATGCTATTTTAGCTAATACTATCAACACCAATGATAATTTAAATATTAAAGACTTAAATCTAAGCAAATCTTATACAAATAATTTAACCCTTATCCCATCTTTTTTAACCTTTACACCTAGTTTTAAATCCAAACCAAAACCTCCAATTAACACCATGGGTATGGTTATAGGGGAAGATTCTAATATAGAAAATCAAAGAAATACCATATACACAGATGAATATGGAAGAGTAAAGGTAAGGATTAATCTTTATGCTAATCAAGAAGAATTAGATAATAAAACAAACATGTATCATCATAGTCCATTCTTAAGAGTAGCTAGTAATGTAGCAAGCAATCATTCAGGTTTTTATCATACACCAAGAATAGGAGATGAAGTTATTATTTCATTTTTAGATGATGATATAGACAAGCCTTTTATTAGTGGGAGTTTATATAATGGGGTGAAT
>NZ_JBMJAR010000048.1:0-1640 GCF_049221845.1 Campylobacter sp. GB48 | reverse complement strand
TGAGCAAACTATAAAAAATAACAAAACCTCAGAAGTAGGAGCTTTATATACCGAATTCATTACTTTAGGACATATGCAAAATATCATAGGTTTTAAAAATGTCAATGTAGGGGCAAAATATTTAGAAAATACCCTGCTTTCTAAAGACACTAATGTGGGTTTAAGTAATACTTTGAATGTAGGAACAGATCAAGAAGTAAAAATCCATAAAAATAGCTATGAAAAAGTAGGAGAAAATAAAAAGGTAGAAATAGGCAGAAACTACGAAGAAAGAATTACAGGAGAATACACAAGTTCTGCATCATCTAATAGAAAAACATTTATTAGAGGTTATCATCATATAGAAAGTCAAGGAAAATATAGTGTTCATACAGATTCTGAACTTGTAACAGAAGCAAAAGGCAATATTCAAGAGCATACAGAAAAATCTATCTTTATGGTTGCTAAAAAAGATCACTGTGTTAATGCAGAAAATGTTTCATCTTTAGCACAAAAAGACAATACTATTGTAGCGCACAATAGAATAATTAATCAAGTAAAATCCACTTCTATAACGACCACAGCTAAAGAAGTTATTATCCAAGTTGGAGGGGTTCAAGTAATTATAGACGATAAAGGTTTAAGAGTAAAAGGAGGAGATTTAAGGGCAGATTAAGTGATATAAATTTTATAAAAAATATAATCAAAGTATTTTAAAAAATTTTAGATTTTGTTATTAAAAATAAAAAATTATAAAAAAGGAAATAAAATGACTAAAGAAAAAATCATTTCTTATGAAGAAGTTCAAGCTAATCCTATGCTTAAATGGTTTTTTGACCGAGAAATCAAACATAGCATTAAAGATAAATATTATAAAGAATGGCAAGAATTTATCCATAAAGAAGGTATAAATGTAGTTTGCATCATAGAAGATCCAAAAGATAAGGATATTCTTGAGTTAGATCCATGGGATAGAAGGACAATATTAGATCCATTATTTAGCGATGCTTGGTCTTATGATTATGAATTTTTTGAATTTATTTTACAATTTGTAAAAGATCAAACATGGTTGAATTTTTTACTTAGATGTAATGCAATTGGTTGGCTTGCAGATGAGCTGGATTTAGAGCATACAAAAAAAATTATTAAACTTTTAGTGGGTAAGGGAGCTAATATCAATGCTTCTTTTTATGATAGCGATGGACAATACAAACCTATAATCTTTCATACTATCCCCTTAGGCCTTGCCAGTAAAACAGAAAGAGCTAATAAATTAGAACTTTTACATTTTTTATTAGAACTAGGAGCAGATCCTAATCTTAAAAATTCAGAGGATGAAAATTTACTGCACAGTTTTCTTCTTTCAGAAGAGCAAAAATTTGCTAATGCTTTAATCGATAGTGGTAAAATAAAAGATATCAATGAAATCATAGAATATAATAAAGGAGCGATTTATTATGGAGAGAGTGCTTTGATATTGGCTGTAAGAGAGTGTTATTCTAGCACAGTTAAAAAACTCATTGAAGCAGGAGCCAATGTGAATGTTTTTAATCATTTTGGAAACTCAGCTCTTGATCTTATAGAAAATAAAAGCGAAACCATAAAAAAATACCTTCTTAAAGCAGGAGCTAAAAGCTCTTTAGAACTTTTAGGCAGTGAAG
>NZ_JBMJAR010000047.1:0-1728 GCF_049221845.1 Campylobacter sp. GB48 | reverse complement strand
AATCATAAAGTAAATCATAAACATTCTGTATTACAAATGGGTTTAATAGGAGTAAGTAATAAAGGTTATCCTATACTAGCTATACCTAAGCAAAATAAGATTAAATTTGCTCTAACTAAAATAAAAGCTAATCCTCTTGCTAAGATTAAATGGGACAAGATAAAATGGGAAGGGATAGGAGGTAAAAACAATCAATCAGTAATTCAAACCCATCATATTGCTACTGATAAGAATAAAAGATTTACTAAAGAATTTCAAAAAATAACAAAAAAATATGGTTTGAAATTAGATGGAGATTGGAACAAAGTTAAAATGCCACATCGCGGAAGACATCCTAATGAATATCATGAATACATTCTTGAAAAAATGAGTAAAATTGATAAAATAGCAAGAGGAGATAAGAATAAATTCTTAAAAGAATTTGAAAAACTCAAAGAAGAAATAAAAAACAATCCTGCTTTACTTCATAAAGAATACTATAAGGAGAGAAAATAATGAGATATTATAAAATGATGTATAACTATAATCATAACGATGTGGATAATTGGATAAATTGTATTAATCCGGATATAAAAAACAATGACAAATATGCACTTTTAGAATCTAAACCTATCGCAAATTGGCAAACACCTAGTTTTGAAATAGACAAAGATGATGGTAAAACACTAACGGATTTAATATCTAATGTATACAATTGGCGTATAGTCTCTCCAAAATTTATAAATTTAATGCAAGATTTAATCAAAGATTGTGTTCAATATTTAGATGTAGAAATTAAAAATCAAGGAATAAATTATCGCGATTGTAAAATTTTACATGTAACAAAATCACTTGAAGCTTTAGATTATGAACATTCTACATATACATATATGGGTGATAACAATGAATATTTAAGCATCACCAAAGCTGTTTTAAAAAAGTCAAAACTTGATGGAAGTCATATATTTAGAATTAAAGATGATGAAATACCTGTTTTTGTATCAAGTGAATTTAAAAAAATAGTGAGAGAAAACAATTTATTAGGTTTTAGTTTTAGTGAAGTTATGGTATATGAAAATTAATAAACATGTAAAAATATTACAATCATAAATTTATTAGGTTTTATAAAACAAATACCATAACAAAGGATAAACAATAACAAGAGAACAAGCAGAACTAATTATAAAAGAAGAAAAGTTGATTGATACAACTTGGTATCCTTCTTATAAACATTTAGGGGAATATCATCTTACTATGTGGTTTGATTCTGATAATAATAAATATGAAACTTTCTATGTTGGAGAAAGGAGGAGTGTTAGTCTTAACTATTCTTTTGATAGTGAAAAAGAAGCTATTGATAAAATGTTGCAAGAAAATTATTAGCATAAATATTATGATATCAAGGACATTAAAGAATATCTAACAAAAGAAGTAGCACTAAGAATCATCAAAGAAGAAAATCTAGAAGTGATTTGGTATGATGAAACACCTAAACCAATATGAGCAGGTATTAAACACGATAAACAAAGAGATAAATATATTTCTTTTATCACTAATGCTAAAGCAGAAATTATAGAATGGAAAAGTATTGAATTTGATGGGGATAGATACAGTGAAACTTTTAAAGAAATGCTTAACGATGAATTTCTAGCCCTTTATGCTCTTATCAATCGTGCCAGAATGATTAAACAAAATAAGATTAGCTTTATATAAATACTTTCCTTATGATTTAATATAAAAATTTTTAGT
>NZ_JBMJAR010000046.1:0-1883 GCF_049221845.1 Campylobacter sp. GB48 | reverse complement strand
ACACTAGAATTTAATCACAAACTAAAGCAAAAATAATTATAATTTTATTGTTTTAAGGATTTAACCAAATGGAGGCTTTATTAAAGTCGAAAGGAGGTTAAGATGAGTGAAATTGTTATCTTTATGATCACTTTAATTACTCTTATCTTAGTTTTTAATGACTAAGATAAGAACTAATTTCTAATTTCTTAAAAAACATTTTAGAAAAACCCTGCTTAGTTTATCCTTAAAACATAAGCCTTCATATTAGCAGGGTTGAGGGCTTGTTATAAAGATATTTGTTTTTATATAATATTATTTGCTAAGTTTGAACAATATTATTTTATCTTAAAGCTCTAAAAACTACATCATATAAAATTTTATTCACTTATAGATTAAAAGCTCACAAAACATAAAATAAATAAAAAAAATCTTAAACTGTATAAAAATGAAAAAGTTTAAAGAAGCTTTTATGTAAGAAATTTTCCTTTTAAATATAATTTGGCAATTTTAAATTAAAAGGAGGTTAAGATGAGTGAAATTGTTATCTTTATGATCACTTTAATTACTCTTATCTTAGTCATTAAAAACTAAGATAAGAGTAATTTGTTTTTTACAAGTGATTAATGTTGAGCTTGAGGGGAATTAATTGGGGGTTTTGTGAAATACTGTCTTTCAATATCAATCAAGCTAAAATTAATTATTTCACTGATACGATTTCTCATAATCAAAAAAAGAAGAAAAATTGATAGAAATAGCATTATTATTAAATAATTATACCAATATGCCTTACCATTAACTATGAAAAAAAATTCTATTAATTTTTTCGCAGCATTTTCTTCTTTTTTACTAAATTTAGTATTTTTATCAACACTTGAAGTTAAAATTTTAAATACTACGCGATAGCTACTAAAAAAAGACAAAGAATCTTTTAAGATTTTTTCTGTTGCAAGTCTTATTTTTTCATTATCAGAATTTAAAAAACATTCAATTTGAGGTTTTAACTTTTGAAATTCTCTGCTGGCTGAAACCAAAGAAAATGAAAATAAAGCAAAAGCTACTGTTAAGATAAAAGCTGTGATAATCATTATTTTCCCTTTCTTTTTTTACGAAAATTATACTCTACACTTTTACTATTTGTAATTTGAAAAAATTTAACAAGAGTCCAACAAAATATCGCAATTATTACTATTATAAATATAAAACAAATATTATCTTGTATCATCTGAATTAAATTTGGTATAGCCTGACCTAATGCTGTATCCGTTTGATTAAAATCACTGTTAAATATTACATTCATATTCTGTCGCTGTAAAATCAAATTAATATATTAGAATATATATTTATATATTCTAATATATTTTTACAAAATATACAATAAAAATATTAAATTAATTGAAGTTTATTATCAAAATGTTTTAAACTAAAACAAACTTAAATACACCAGAGAAATAATCAAATCCATTTATTCATCATAATTAAACCTTAAATGTATTTGTATTCCTCTAGCATAACATTGCCAAGCAGCCGTATTAATAGCTCCTGCTTTTATATTAATTTTATTAACTTTATTCCATTTAACTTTTACATTTCCTTGATACCAATTATCAATCCACTCATAAGGAAAAATTCTACCATCTACAAAAGTGTCATGTATGGTTATACCAAACCTATCATCAACTGCACCTTTCCATTTAATTGTAACTGATTTTACTTTATCTGTGTTTGGTATAGCATAATCTCCTAAGTTTATAGGCTGATAAGTTAGCTCATAGCCATTACAAGTATAATTAGCAAAAGCACTTACATCAACAGGAACTTCAGAATAAGATTTTATTGCTAATGTTTTATTCATTCTTTGATTTAAAGCATTAAAAACCACATTAATGCTGTTATTAAAGGGT
>NZ_JBMJAR010000045.1:0-1928 GCF_049221845.1 Campylobacter sp. GB48 | reverse complement strand
AACAAATATATCACAATTGTTCTCATAAAGATGTAAAAGATTTGACATAGATGAAGCATTGTCAAAAAATATAAGCTTTTTATTTTTATCTTTGTTTTCTAAGATGAAGTGACCAAAAGAAAGATTATAAAAGCGTAATAGCTTAGAATCTTCTTTGGTGTCGTTTTTCTCTAAATTCTCAAGTAGGGTTTTATTGTGAGAATAATTAAATTCTATAACGCTTTTATAAAGTTCTTTTCTTGCATTTAAATAAGTATTTGTGATTTTATCTTTGTGCAATAAGAATATAGTATAAAAGCTAGAATGATAAGGAAATTTTTCTTCGTTAAATAAGGCTTGATTGTTTTGATTAAAACTTGCAAAACTTTCACAAAAATATAAAGCTTTTAATAGATAAAATTCTGAATTAATGTGGATATTATCTATTGTATCTTTTAGTTTTAATGCTTTATAATCTTTTGATATGCTTTTGAGTAAACTTTTTTCATTAAGTAAAGATGGAGTTTTTTTAACATCATAAAAAGGATAGTAATAATTTTTTAAATCTTTTGAAATCTTACCATCATAATATAATTGAATTCTTTGCATATTTTTAATTTGTGTTTGATGACAATGTGCTAAGTTATGATAATATTTTTCTTCAGAACTTAAATGAGTTTCATATTCTCTTATAAAATCAATAAAAGAAATACCACTACCTTTTAACCAATCTTCTATTTTAGAATTAATCCACCAAAGAATTATCATACCAGTACCAACAATACTAATGGCTGCTAAAATTCCAAATATTATACTGCCTGTGTAAATAGCCACTGCTACAAAAGCAGAAATTGCTGCTTGGACTACCATTCTTGTCCCTATTGTAAAAATTTGTGAAGCAATAATTTCAGAACCAATTTTTACAGAAACTTTTAAACTATCTTTTGTTTTTTGATATTCTATTAAAGCATCAATTACACTAAGGGTATTATCTGCTCTTTTTATGATGATTTTAAAAGGGAGTAGGTAGGGTTCGAGGTCTTTTTTGAATTGGATTATGGTATCCAATGTGTCTTTGGATGTTCCGGTATATCCTTGAAAAGCTTGAATTTTATTTTGCTGTGAAGTAGTGTTTTCCGTTTTATTTACATCTTCTACTTCTTTAAGTAGTTTTTCTCCTATTTTATCTACACCTGCATCTTTTAAAAGAATTTGCAATTCTTTTTCTGTTTCGTTTAAGGTTTTATTTTGAGTGTTAAGTTCTATCTCATTCATTTGTGCATTCTTTTAGTTTAGATTGTAGGGATTTAAGTTTATTAGTTTGTTTTTGATCGAGTCTGAATTTCTTAAAATTATAGATCGCTTTTTCTAATTGCATTTTTAAATGACTATCAGTGTGTATTTTTAATTCTTTATTTAAAAACAATAAAACTTTGTCAGTAGCAATGTTAATTTGACTCATACCATTTAAAATTGTCATAGTTTTAGGGGTGTTTAAATTACAAATATCTTGAGGAAATTCGTCTAAATATATATCAGTAAATGCACGATTATAGGTAATTAGAACATTAGCATATGTTCCAATTCTAACTACATCAAAGCTATCAAACTTATGAATATCTTTTTGCAAAAAATCCTCTTCTAAACGAGTATTTAGAAAAAATAAAAAATCTTCAAAAACTTTAAATCTTTCCTTGTCAAATAAAAAATAAGTTTTATGTCCTATAAAAGTTTTTTCATTATCAATAAGATAAAGTATAATATCAGTATTTGAGCCTAAAATAACATGTCCAGCTTGTCTTATAAGCTCGACATCTTCATCTGTGGGATAGTAAGAGGTTAAAGTTCTTACATCTTCAATACTAGCTTGTATCATCTTAAGATTTTTAATAATCATTTGTGTAGCTTTTTCTTGATTATAGTTTTCTTTGCTTAAATTCTTAGCATAT
>NZ_JBMJAR010000044.1:0-1964 GCF_049221845.1 Campylobacter sp. GB48 | reverse complement strand
CATGGGAAATGAAAAAGATAATGCCATAGAATGGTGGCACTTTGCAAAAGGTTGGAATGAAGGTTTAGGTGTTACTAGAGAAATTGATGAGTTTAGATTGGTTGGAAATATTGACTTTAGTGGCACAACAGTAGATCCAATTGCTTATAATTATAAAAACGCCTTTAATAAAATGTTCAATGGCAATGGATACACATTAAAAAACATTACCATTAATGCTAATAAAGATTATGATGTTGGTTTATTTGGCGTAATCAATGAGGGTGAAATTTCTAATATCAATATTGATACTATAAATTTTAGATATGAAAAAGATTTACCATCTAGGATAGGTGGTTTTGCTGGATATATAAAAAATGGTAAGATCTCAAATATTTCGCTAAGTAATATTGGTGCCATTAATGGGGTAAGAATTGTAGGTGGTTTTAGTGGCAATATAAGCGACTCTTACATATCCAACGTAATGATTAATCAAATAGAAAGTATCAGTGCTTTAAACGAAGGACAATTTGCAGGTAATGCTGTTGGTGTGGGTGGATTTACAGGAATGAATGCCTCTACAACCTATGATAATATTATTTTAAATAATATTGGTGATATTTCATTGACAAATAAAACAAGAGATGTGTATACATCTTATATAGGTTGGTTTATTGGAAGATCTGACCAACTTTCTCAATCTGAAAATATTAATACTTTTAATAATATTGCAATCTATAACACTGGCAATATATCTGTTGATGGTGCTCATGGTAATAGTGGTTTATATATTGGATCGTTTGCTGGAGCTTTACACGGAAGTAAAAAAGATGTTATTCAAAATATTTATATATTTATAGACAACAATTCTGAAATATCATACAATAAATCTTTTCGAAGCTATTATCTAGGTAGATTTGCTGGAATTTTATATGATGCAAAATTAAATAATATTCATATATATTCCAACAATGACACATTATATAATATGGATAATGATTTCTATCTAATTAACGACTTTAATAAAAATGGTTATGTTTCAGATAAAATAAACATTCACACTTATAATGATAATACTCAAGAAAGTGCTTATAAAGACTTTTTATCTAAGGCAAATACTATAGAAAAACCATCCAAACCAACTGATCCTACTGATCCAAATGACCCTGATGTCATCCTAGGTAGTGATGATGTAATTAGTGCAAAAGATTTAAACCAATGGCTTGATGAAATATTTGCAGGAAATTACTGGGTAGATATAAAAGATCTTGATAAAATTCAAGGCCTAAGTGAAAGTATCATTCAAAGTATATCTTTCTTAGAAGCTTTATATGGTCAAGAAGGTATGAAAGAAATATTAAAAGGAATTAGTAGTGAGTATGAAAATATTATCGATAAATATAATGATAAATTTGAAAACAATAAAGCAGAACTTTTAGCTTTTATCAATGATAAATTAAAACCTTTAGTTGATTCTTCTAATAAAGCTTTAGCTCAATTAAAATTCATACAAGAGCAATTAAAAACAGCTATAGCTAAATATAATGACTATGTTAAAAAAGTTAATGAAAATCCTGCTATAAAAAATGAAGAAACTCTTAATGCTTTAAAAGCTCAAGTAGATAAACTAAACCAAATTAGCGGGGAATTAGCCACTACTATAGCTAAAAATCAAATAACATTAAAAGATTGGCAAGATAAAGCTAGTGATGATTCAAACGGTCAATTTACTATCAAAGGCGCTTTTGCCAATGCAATACTTATTAATCCTAAGCTAAATGAAATTACAAATGATAGTGGTAATAAAAATGATGAGTATCAAAAAATCTCCCGTCAAATAGCTGATTTACAAAAACAAACACCTGTTTTTGAATATGAAGAAGAAAAAACCGAAGAGGTGGATGAAACCTCTCTTATGCAAAAAAGTAAAACCTGCATAGTAAGTGATAATTATAAAACTATGAATCCATGTATAGTTGGAGGAT
>NZ_JBMJAR010000043.1:0-1997 GCF_049221845.1 Campylobacter sp. GB48 | reverse complement strand
CTTGTCCTTCTCTTAAGGCTTCTTTTATACTTTCTTTAATGTTAATAGTGGTATTGTTTTCATTATGAACACTAGTATTATTTTCATTTGCATTCATCTAAGGCCTTTTGGATTTTGTTTATTGTATCTTCTATAAAGATTGATACATTTTTGCGGTAATCTTTCCATTCTTTTCCGAGTGTCTTATCGAGAAGTTTTGAGCTATTTGGATCTAAATTATTAAATATATTATAGTTTTCTTTCATGTTTTGAAATATGAAATTTGTATCCTTAAAAGAACACAATTGATTGTTATGAAATAAAAGAAGACCTCGAATTGTTATTTTTGGATAGATTGCCATAGTTTTATACCAAGAACCCTTATTCAAATAGCCTATGCTATCTAAATAATCATAAAATTCTTCATAGTGCTTTATAAATTTAAGTTTTTCTTCAAAAATTTGTTTTTCTAAATCTTTAGTAGAGGCTCTTAAGTTTAGGTATTTTTGTTTTTCATTTGAGTTTAAATTGCTTATGAAATTAAGATAATTAAAATAGGTTTGCTCTCTACCATGTAGAAAGATAAAAATATCAATGTTGCTTTGAATAAAATTTTGGCAATACCTATCCTCAAATCCAAAGAATTTAGCCACCTTAAAATCAAAAATAGCCTTTTGCATTTTTGTATTTAAATCTTTAAAGTCTTCTAGTTTAGGCTGATAATCATCTACAATTTTAATCATATCTTTAGGACTTGGATTTAAAGTCATTTTTTCAAAATTTTTAAAATTTAATTGAGCCTTAGGATGATGATACATTCCCCAATAAATCGTATATAAAGGAGAATAAAGTAATTTTGCAAGCACGGCGAGTATTATGATTAATATAATACAGGGTATATAAAATCTTTTAAGTTTATAAAAAGGTTTTTTCATTTATATTCCTTGATATTTTAAAAATAGTTTATAAAATTTTTTATAAAAATCATAATGATATTTTTTATACTATTTATTGTATTACTAATATTTGACATTCTAAAATTTTTAAAATATAGTATTTATTTTCAAAAAAATACTATATATTTACTCTGCTTTAATTTCTCCACCTTTAACAACAAGACCCTTAGAATCTATCACTACTTCTACTCCACCTGCTTTAATGATAACACAATCTGGTTTAGCATTAATCAATGTTTCTCCTACTTGTATAGTTGCCTCACTATCAGCCTTTAGATAATGAGTTGTTTTTGCATAGGTAGTGATATTGTTAGCCACCATACTTGTATTTTTATCGCTTTCAAATCCCATGGATTCATTGCTTGTAAAAAGAATATTATCTTTGCTTTTGCAATCTATCTCTTTTTCGCTCAAGACTTGTATTTTATTGCTCGTGTTTATATTGTAATAACCTTCTATAATTTCTTTTTTGTTTCCTTTAATATTTCTAGTTTCATCTTTATGTATAATGGTATTTTTGTTTGCACATATTTCAGTGTCTTTATTTTCTCCTATATATTCACTTGAATTTTTAGCTACTCTTAATTTGTTGTCTACTCCTACATTTAAAGTGTTAGATAATCCAACTATGGTGTCTTTAGATAAACCTACATTTATTAGATACTCAGCACCAACATTGACATTTTTAGCTAAATCTATGGTTTGCGTATGAACTTTTTTAATTCTTTCATTATAAATCCCATCCACCATAGAATCTTTATCATTTAAAATTCTTTGAGTAAAGTTGTGCTGAACCAATTCATCATAGTCTCTTTCTGCTTTTAGATAGATTTGTTCTTTATCTTTTAAGTTGGATAAAGTTAGTTCATTGTATCCTTGTTCATATACTCCTATAGTTTTAGAGCTAATGGAAGTTTTGTGATCATGGTGTGGCAACGATACAAGAGGATCATTCACCCCATTATATAAACTCCCACTAATAAAAGGCTTGTCTATATCATCATCTAAAAATGAAATAATAACTTCATCTCCTATTCTTGGTGTATGATAAAAACCTGAATG
>NZ_JBMJAR010000042.1:0-2028 GCF_049221845.1 Campylobacter sp. GB48 | reverse complement strand
AAATGCTAAAAGATTTTTCTAAAAATCCTCCTTATGATGAATTTGGAATGCTTCCTTTCTTAGATGAACTTATAGGAGTGGATTGGATTATTGATGTGAATAAATATAGAATAACACATGATGAAACAGGTAGAATTATTAGGGCTTTAGATGATGATGTTTTAAAAGGTAAGTTAAAAGATCCAAGAGATATAGATTCTACTCCAGAGAGTAGGTGGGAATTTGATCAAAAAATGTATGCTTATAGAAATGGAATGAAAACTAATTATGATGTAGATATTAGAAATGAAAGAAGTGAAAATTCGGCAAAATTAACCATGAAATCCATGATACTAGAAGCCAAACTAGCAGCTCTAACTCCTCCTCAAGGCTATCCTAATGCACCTTATTATTTTAGCCCAGAAAGATTGGAATTTATTTACAAAAAACACAAACTAGATAGATTAAAAGATCCAAGAATTCCTGCCATATATAGATATAATTTCCCAGAGGATTTAAGAGTTAAAATACTAGCTTATGCTAAAGAGCATAATATAAAAGAGTAAAAATAATGAATTTCATTAGCTACTACTATAATCATGGAAGATGGTTTATGTATAGGTTAATTAAAGAAAGGATAAAAATGAGTGAAACTTATGAAATTTATATGCCTAATGGTGTTATATTAGATGTAGAAAAAAAAACGAATAAAATTTTATTAAGTGATGGGGGAGCTAAGGTAGGCAAATACACCCAAGAATATTCTAAAGCTTTGTTTGAAGCACACAATATCAAACAAAACTCCCCCTATAAAGACTATCAACCCAGATATTTAGATCCCAATCTTTACACAGGGCAAAGTTCTACTTTGCTTGAGTTTAAAGATTGGCAAAGTATTTATTTAAAAGATCCTATTAAAGGAAGCATAGCTCCTTGGACTAAAGCAGAAAAAGCTTATTATAAATCTTTAAAAACTAAAAAAGAAAGATATAAGTATTTAGTTATAAGAAGTGGTATAAGAAGTGTTGTTATAGATATACCTTATGAAGCTATAGGAGCTGTAGATGAAAAAGGAAATGTAGATCCTAAATATGAAAAATTATATAGAATAGTAGATGATAATAAACATAATCTAAGATCAAGTTTATTTCATAATGAATGGGGTATGGCAGCAGGAATATTAGGTGATTATAAATATCTAGCTAATGATATGTCTCAAAATGGTTTTAATGCAAGATTTATCCAAGCTACTATACTTTATATACAATTAAGTGGAGGAAGTAGTATATTAGATAAACCTAATTTATTAGGTGCTATTTATGGTTATGCTGATATTGCTGTAGGAAGTGGTTTAGTGGGAGTGCATAAAAATCCTTTAAGAGAACAAGAGATTAAAACCTTAGCTAAGACTTTAAAACCTGATGAATTTGGTATGCTTCCTTTTATAGACGAGATTATGGGAGTAGATTGGATAATTGATTATAATAAATATAGATTGGCTAATGATGAATTTGGAGATATATACAAAGCCTTAAGAAGTGATATAGTTGAGGGTAAGATAAAAGATCCAAGGGATGTAGATTCTACTTATGAAAGCAGAAGAGAATTTGATCGTTATATGGTTGGATATAGAAAGGGTATGAGGCAAGGTTATGAAACCGATACACCTAATGATTGGAGCGAAGAAAGAGCACAACTTTTTAATGATACTTTAATACTACATGCCAAACTAGCAGCCCTAACTCCACCTCAAGGCTATCCTAATGCACCTTATTATTTTACCCCTGAAAACCTAGAATGGTATTATAAAAGACATAAGCTTGATAAACTCCTTGATCCAAGAATTCCTGCCATATATAGATATAATTTTCCGCAAGAACTTCGAGCTAAAATACTAGCTTATGCTAAAGAGCATAATATAAAAGAATAAAAACAAAAAAAGGAAAAATAATGCAAAAAATACTTCAAATTGATTTAGAAAAAAGAAAAGCTTTAGAGAATTTAAAAAATTTAAGCTTATTGGGTTTTGGTGGGGTTATGTTATTTAAT
>NZ_JBMJAR010000041.1:0-2083 GCF_049221845.1 Campylobacter sp. GB48 | reverse complement strand
TTCATCTTTAGGAGAAAAATAATAACTAGGTGCATCTTGTTTTATAGCATTATCTTGATCTAATTCTCCAAAGTAAAAAGGATTGTTAGGAAGTTCACTTGAGCCTGTAAGTAATACACCTTTGAAATAAATTTTAGAATGAGTTAAATCAACATTTTTCGCCCTTAAGATTTCACAATCAATCACTTCTTTATCATAAGCAAAAATTGTTTCTTTTACTTTTTCAAGAGACATGAATTTTCCTTAAATTTTTAGTCATTTTATGATAGCTAGAACTCCAATATTTATCGCTTTTTTCTCCTGCTAAAACATTAAAATAAAATTCATTTCTATCTTTTTGATATTCTTGCGAGATATTACCATAATCATATTTATGATAAAGCATTCTTGAAATCATTTCATTTTTAGGTATAAAAATAAAAGGATAAAATTTACTCACACTAAAATTATTATATTTCTGACTTAAATCTAAATCTTGTATCGCAATAGCTTCATAATCATTATCTGCTTTTAAAAGTTTAATTTGTCTATCTTTTCTATCGAAATAAATCAATTTAAAATCGCCTTTTATGCTTGTATTAAATTTTTTAGTGATAGATTCCAAACAAAAATCTAATTTATTATATATACTTTTAAGTTGAGAGATTTCATTATAAAATTTTTTAATACCTTCATAATATCTTTGATTTTCTATATCTTTTTTGCACAAAGTTTGTATTTTCTTTTCTAAATTTTCCTGATTTACATAACATATATAATTATTATCTAGCATAGATCTAGTCCAAGCAATAAAAGCTCTTGCACCTTTTACACTTTGTAAATTATCATCAATATTTTGAAATTTCAAAAAGATAGAGTGAAGAAATTTGATTGTGTTTAAATTTTCTTTTAAGTTGTCTAATATGGGAAAATCTGGAATCCATTCATCAGTATTAATAACTTCTATTCCTATATCAGAAAGTCTTTGAATAACCCAAGTAACGCAATTATTTTCAAGAAGTTTATAGGTAAATTCTTCATTGATTGGCTTTTCGCTATTAGGTGTGATTTCTTTTGTGGCTTCAAAATCAGCTTTAATATTTACAAGTAAGCTTTCATATTGTTCTTTAGAAAGTTCTAAAGTGCAACGATTAGAAGGTTTGAAAGTTTGAGGGCTTCTTAGTTTTTTAATAATATAACAATTTTTATCAATATTGCTATCTAATACATATTGGTTATTGTTAAATACTTTGCTAGGAGATCCTATAAGAGATTCTACAACATTAGCAATTCCGGTTCCAAAACCCCAAAAATCATCATTAAATTCATTAGGTTCTTTAGTTTCATACCATTTTTGATCTATCTTATTCCATTCTTTGTTTTTAAGATATTCTTGTCTTAATGTTTCATCTATTTTATCTAACTCATCAGGACTTTTGCCTTTAGTAAGTCCTAAGAAAGCGTGAGTGAAGTCTAGGCCGTTTCCATTATAAAGATTAACTAATATTTCATATTCTAAAAACTCATCAATATAAATCGTTGCATAATATTTCATTTATAAAATCCTTTCTAATATGTTGCCAGTCCATAAAAAAAGAACAATGTGCAAGCATAACCCAAGGCAAATAATAAAACGCTAAACATAAACTTTCTTTTAAAAATGGATATTAAAAAAAATACTCCTATACCACAACAGCCAATAATAAACAAGCTTAAACTAGAAAAATAAAATGCTAAAAATATAAATACTGCAGATAAAACCAAAGGAATGGCATTATAAGTATATAATAAATTAAACATTATGCAAGAATATACAACAATAAATAACTCTATTGCATTTCTATCAAATATTAATAAAAATAAATTCTTATCATATTTACCATAACTAATATAAATGTAGTGAAAAGTTAGAATAATATAAGCCACCAAAGCAAGAATCAAGCTACACACAAACCAAGCAATTTGTCCGCTTGATATACTATCTATTCCTTTGCTTTCTAGCTTTGTTTTTAATTTAGAATAAATAGGAATTTGCAAATTTACTCCTAATACAGATAAATTGTTTTATTATAACCAATCTACTTAATACTTTTAATTAATTTAA
>NZ_JBMJAR010000040.1:0-2097 GCF_049221845.1 Campylobacter sp. GB48 | reverse complement strand
ATAGTCTTGGATTATTCTTGCATTTTTACTATGAATTTCTTTTACATAGGATAAGATTTGTTCTTGATTTAGTATGGTTGTATTTTTTTCTATTTTGCATTGATATTCTAGATTGTTTGGGCTTGTTATATGGTAGCTTTGTCCTTCTGTTGTAGGTATAATTTTAGGTTTAACATAATCATCATTTTTTTCAGCTATCCATAGAGGATTTTTGATTTTTTTAACCTCTTCTTCTAAATTTTCAATACTTGTAGGTATATATTTTGGAATGAGTTTGTTGCCTTTTTTATTAAATATGATTTTACCTAAATAAATACCAAATTTGGGATTGTAAAATTTATCAAGTTCACTATCTATCAAGTGTCCAATTAACCAACCTTGTTTTTCACTAGGGCATATATTGTTAAAACATTTTATATTAGTATTTACACCTAGATAAAGTGCGTTTGGTTCTTTTCTAGTTTGTAAAAAATGTTCATATTTTTTTATATTTGGTAATGGTCCTATATTATTCATTATATTATTCCTATTTTTTCTCTAAATTTACCAGCAATAATTCTGGCATCTCTTTCGCTTGGTTGTATAAAATATAAAGGAGAGTCTGTTAAATTCTTTTTTTTATCTTTTGTAACTACAATCTTTTTTCTACTTTCATAGTAGGTTTTATCTATAAAACATTTTTGTGTTCCATATTCTACGCTATCAAAAAGCAAACATTTTTTATTGTAAGCATTAAAAATATCATGATAATTCCATTGTATATACAAATTTACTGTGTTTAAAAAAAGTAACCTTTCTAAGCTATTGTTGGAGTTGATATTTATATGACTAACATAAAAATGTCTAAATTCATGTATAATAGTATCGATGAAATCAATAAAATACGTTTTTGGGTTTAAACTTAAAATATTATTTGTAAAATCATAAGTCCCAGAATCCCCGTTATTAGGATTATTTGTAATTATAGGTAAATCTTTTTCATTTATATTTATTCTTTTGGCAAAGTTTTTTAAAAAATCTTCTATAATTTCTATATGAATGTTTTCATTTTGAATTTTTTTTTCAAAGGTAAGTCTATAAATGGGATTTTGATTATAAACTTCTGAGGCAGTTGTATAAAATTTCTTTCTTTTTTTTATGTATTCATCTCCATCTTTTACGCTTTTTATAAATTTTTCATTCGCTAAATCAAACCTATAATAAATATAAGCAATTTTTCCAGCAAGCTGAGGGTAGGTTTTAAAAAAGATATTATCATTTGTTTTGTTTTTATCTTGTAATTTACAACAAGTTTTTAAAAAATCTATAGCTTCTAATACGCTAAAAATATAATTTGTATAAATGATGTCTTTTGCTAAATTGCTGTTGTTTGTGTTATTCATACCCCCTAACACCCCCTCTCTTACACTATCATCATCTCCAACTCCCACTCTAAAGCTCATATCTATGATGATGTAATGATCTTCTAAATTAGGTATAGTTTTTTCACTGCTATAAGCAAATAAAACTATGTAGTATTTATAATCTTGTATGTCTTCTTTAGGCTCATTGCTTCTACTTATAGGTAAGCAAAAGGATAAAATATTGTCTTCATAGCTTTCATTATAAATCAAATCATCATTTTCAAATAATACCTTAAGATTTTTTTCATCAATATAACCATTGCAATCATGTAATAATAAATTTAATTTTTCTTTGCTTTCGCATTCTACAAAAGCCCATTTTAGTTTTTCATCGCTTTCTTTTTCTAGTTGTAAGCTTATATAAGTCCCTGGTGCAAAAGAGGTATTTAGATCTATATTATCACTTGCAAATATAATTTTATTATTTAGTTTTTGGGGGTATTTAACTTCTAATTCGCAAAGCAATTCTTCTTCATTTACAATATAACTTAAATGCTTTAATAAATCTTCAAACAATACTCCATTAACTATTCCTATACTACCATTGCTACCAAATTCTCCCTTTTCATTAATGTTATAAAGATACAAATCCCCCTTACTCATACTTTCTTTATTCTTGCTTTTTCCTTTTTCATTATTTGGATTTGAAATTTCTATTTCTTTAAAACTTTTAGAGCATTCTTTATCTGTGTAT
>NZ_JBMJAR010000039.1:0-2192 GCF_049221845.1 Campylobacter sp. GB48 | reverse complement strand
CATGGGAAATGAAAAAGATAATGCCATAGAATGGTGGCACTTTGCAAAAGGTTGGAATGAAGGTTTAGGTGTTACTAGAGAAATTGATGAGTTTAGATTGGTTGGAAATATAGATTTTAGTGGTAATCAAGGTAAAGGGGTAGAGAGTAAAGATTGGCAAAACTATGCAAATTATTGTATAGATGGGTTGGGTTGTACTAGTATGATAGTTGGTTTTGATAGGGAAAAAGTATTTACTAAGATTTTTGATGGTCAAGGATTTACGCTTAAGAATCTTAATATAAATGCTAAAGTTTTAGATGATAATAAGCCAACATATGTAGGTATATTTGGTTATACAAACAATGCGCATATTAAAAACTTTATTGTTGATTATAATAATGGTAGAGTTTTAGGTGGTCTGTTTGTCGGAGGTATTGTAGGTATTGGTATAAATGGAACTTTTAAAGATATAAGCTTAAAAAATATTTATTATATGCATGGTGAAGGAGGTAGAGGTGAAATTATTAATGTTGGAGGATTTGCTGGATCGTTAAGCGGTGTCGATGCTTATAATATACAAATAAGCAATATTAAAGATGCTATTTACGGAAGCAGTGCTTATTCTAGTTATTTTAATCTAGGAGGATTTGCTGGTGTAATTTATAGTGGAAATTATAATACAATAAAGATTGATAATATATCTGTTGTTGGATTATTATCAAATCCTGGACAACAACATGAAGCATCTATAGGTGGTTTTGTAGGATATCTTAATTCATCTATTTCAGATAAAAAAAGTATTATAATAGAAAATATCACTTTAAGTAAAATTAGAGAAATTACTAGTGAAACTGGATTTATTAATACCTTTGTTGGAGGTTTTTTAGGAAGAGGACATTTTATACCAGGATTTTATTCTTTTAAAAATATTGTTTTAAATGATATAAAAAATGTTGGATATATGGCTCATATGAACTTTATTGGTGGATTTGCTGGTTATTTAGATTTTTGGAATTCAGCACAAAATAATACTTTTTTTGAAAATATTTTTATTTATTTTGGTCAAGATATGGAGTTAGGAAATGAATCAACTTACAATGATTTGTTTGCTCGCTCAAGTGATAGTTTGAAAATCAACAATGTGTATGTATATTATGATAAAAATGGGAAATTTGCTAATATTGCAACAAATTTAAATAAAGTAATTGAAAAACCATATACATCTTCTGACAATTTGAAACAAGATTTTGAACTTAAAATTAAAGATATAAAAACACCAAATTTTATAAAAAATCATTCTGATGTATCTTTAGAAGAAGACGACCTCAATAAAGAAGTAATCTCTCAAATCATAGAAGATATCACTCAAAAAGGTTATGTGGTAGATATAGCTGGGTTAGAAAAATTATTAGAAGATTATAGCAAATTTAATCTAGATACCACAGAAGGTGACAAAATAGCTTTTATTCAAACATATTTTAATATAAAAGATGAGAATGAAGCCAGAGGTATTTTGCAAAGTTTAGATTTTCTGACTTATTATACTAAGAATGAAACATTTGATAAAAATAGAATATCAAATGAAGCAAAAGATTTATTTATATCTTTGCAAAATCAAAGCGAAACAACTCTAGCTAACAATAAAGCTTTATTTAGCTATTTAAATAATAATAAGGATAAATTAATAGCTGAATATAACAAATACAAAGAACTAGAGCAAATCTTTAAAGACAAAGAACAAGACTATTTTAAAGCACAAGCTGAATTTAATAGATTATTAGATTTAGTCAATAAAGGTAAGCTAAGTTACAATGATCCTAAATTCACTCAAGCTTTTGATAATTGGCTTAATGCTTATAATGATTATTCTAATGCATATGTTGATGCTAAGAATATCAATGATAATATAAAATCTACTTATACAAAACATATTAATGAGACATTGGGATATGACAATTTTAATTTTAATCCTTTTTTGCTAAGTTTAAATCCTGATGTAGGTAAACCTGAATTTCCTAATATAGATAATTCTCAAGGTGGAGATTTACCTGACTTTGAGCAAACTGCTTCGCTTAATTTAATAGGTGATAATGCTTTAGATGAAGAAGAAAAAACCGAAGAGGTGGATGAAACCTCTCTTATGCAAAAAAGTAAAACCTGCATAGTAAGTGATAATTATAAAACTATGAATCCATGTATAGTTGGAGGAT
>NZ_JBMJAR010000038.1:0-2244 GCF_049221845.1 Campylobacter sp. GB48 | reverse complement strand
TGTATATATTTGAATATTTTTCATAAAATGATTAAGATACTCTATACATTCACTAAAACTTTTATCTTTGACTTTGTTATGGTTAGCATCTAATTCTAAAAGATAGGAGTAGAAGTAAAGAGTTTGAGTTAGGGGGATTATGGAGTGATCTCCTGTTATTCCAGAGCTTGTATTGATTGTATGAAGCAGCGTTGTATCACTATATTGATTATCTTGGTGTAATCCTAGCTTAATCCCTAGTTTTGATATAGGAGAGCCGATATACCATTCGTTTTTGTATTCATTATTACTTGATTCGCAATGATGTATAGAATCTTGAATTGAGAGTTTGTATATATATCTTTCATCTCCTTTAAGTTCAAAATTTTGAGGTGTTCTCCTATCTTCTTTAAAATATTGCCAATAATTATAAGCAAGTTGTCTATAATATGGTGCAATATCTGCTAAAATAGGAATAGCATTAATATTGAGTGCCATCATTGTTGTATGAGTAGAAATACTCATTATTATCCCATAGTATTGACTTTGTTTCTCTTGGATTATCTTGTGTAATATCTCTTGTATCTTACTTTCTAAGGAGATATTATCCTTACCTAAATCTCTTGCTCTATTTGCTATATTTTTTATTTCTTCTTTTATAAATCTTTCTTGTTGTTCTCTACTGTGAAATACAAAGAGTTTTACTATATAATCATAAGGAGGTATTATATTTCTAGCTCCAGGTGCATTGTAAGTATATAAAGCTTTGATATTGTTTCTATTTTTATCATCACATAAACTTAAGACAAGCATTTGTGCTAAAGCTCCACCTAGAGAGTGTCCTGTAATGGTAAGAGAATCTTTTTCTTTGATTTGTGGATAATCTTCAATACAAGTTTCATAAAAGTTTATCATATCATCATATTGTGCCTTGGGTATAGAGCCCATAGCTAAAGAAGCATCAGCTACAAACAAATCTTAAAAGAACTCATTTCTGCTCCTCTAATGGCTAAAATATAATTGATATAGCCATATTCACTTGTATAGCTTTTTTCTTTAGTTTTACTATCAATTTGTTTTCTTTTTTCTCCAAATAAAGTAGCACTAAAGCCAGATCCCGTATTAGAGCAATGTTTTAACAAATCATAGCGAGAAAAGAATTGTTTAACTTGGAGTGGGGAGAAGTCGCCATCGAGCTTGCTGATAGTAATTTCTTTTTGTTCTTTATCTAACTGAACAAATTCAACAACTCTATGATTTTTATAGTTTGTATTCAAAATATCCGTAATGTAAGTTTCTTGAATTTTAGGTTTATTGTCAGCGTCTCTAATTTCATTGCCTTGCCTATCTTGCATTACAAGAAAGTGAGATTTACTTTGCTGTTCTAAAAAATAGTGAAAATATCCATAGCTAGCCCATGCTAACTCAGCGTTATCTCGTAGTTTTTCAACTATCTCTTTATTTGTCATTTTGCCTCCTTAAAATTACAGATAAACTTATTATCTTTAAAACATTCTGGCATCTCTTTAATATAGATATTACCACAGGTAATATAATTATTCCACATAACTCTAAAATCCATATTGCCTTCATTGCCTAATATCATGGGTCTCCAATCATACCAAATTGAGCCTGATTCATTGATTTCTATTATATTTTTTTCCAAATCCATTTTAATATTTAACTGAGCTTTTATTCTCTCAGTATCATATCTAAATCGTGCAATATAATTATTATTCTCAAGTTTTAAATTATTTTGTAAATCACCAGGATTAACTCCAAATAATTTTAATGCTTTCTCTGTTCTTTTTTTAGAAGGCGGTGTAATATCTAACTCACATATTTCCTTAAACTTCCAATAACTTGGTTGTAATTCATAAGGAGTATAATAAAGTGGGATTCCAAGTAGATAAATTCCAAATAATGTAATAAATACTAAGATAATCTTTTTAGGTGCAAGAAACTTTTTCATTATTTGACTTCCTTAGGCTCTATTCCTCTAATGGCTAAAATATAATTGATATAGCCATATTCACTTGTATAGATTTTTTCTTTAGTTTTACTATCAATTTGTTTTCTTTTTTCTCCAAATAAAGTAGCACTAAAGCCACTTGTAGTGTTGGGCTGATGTTTTAAAAGTTTAAATCTATTTACAAAATCAATAGTTCTTTTACTAAGTGCATCATTTAATCCTACCCTACTAATATCATTATCCAATGTTATTTCTTTACTATCAAAACAAGTATTTATAAGAGAAATACAATA
>NZ_JBMJAR010000037.1:0-2372 GCF_049221845.1 Campylobacter sp. GB48 | reverse complement strand
ATTACTATTTTTATTATCTATAGAACATAAAGGAGCAAAGGAATTTTGTATGTTTTTGTAGTAGGGGTAGAGAGAGTTATTGGAAAGATTAAATGCTTGTTGAGTTTTATTTGCACTGAAATAAAGAATTTTTTGCGTTGGTTTTTTGATTAAAGAAACCACAGCACCTGGTCCAACTATACTCCCAATATAGTATAACGGTTGTTTTTGAAAATCTTGTTTTAAGAATTGAAATGTTTGCTTTCTAATTTGATCATTTGAGATTATAAGTTTAATGGCTTTATAAAAGACTTCGGCTTGTTCAATAGCTTCATCTTGTTTTGTGTTATCATCTAAAATTATATTTTCAACTCCAATAATTTTTATTACAAAATGTCCAAATTCTAAAGCCGTCATAACTGTAGAGTCAAATATACCATTTACTAAATCATCAATATGTTGCAAAATATTCTTATTGTTAGACATTTTATTAGTCCTTTATTTTATTTAAATAGATAAAATATACTAAAATAATTTTATAAAATAAATAAAAAACTATTGAAAAAATAATTTTTAAATTTGTATTTAAATGAAAGAATTCTAACAAATCCATAAAATAATTCCATAATATAAACAAAATTAAAATATCATTAAAAATGCTATATAAAAAAATAAATAATGAATTTGCTTTATATTTGGCTTTACATTTTTTACAAACTAGTTCTTTACCAAAACCCAATAAAAATACATTTGATGCATTTTGTAATTTATTGATTTTTGTTTTACAAACTTCGCATTCTTTATAAATAGACATTTATTTTTCCTATATAATTTAAAAATTATCTTTAAAATTTAAATTATTTTCCGCATGCATTTAATCTTCCTTTAGCAATATTTATGAAATAATTATATCTTTTTGCTTTATATATTGTTGGGTATATCATTTCTTGAATTTCGGTTTTTAGTTTTGTTTTATATAATAAATTCATTTTTTTATAAGAATTAATCATATTTTCTAATAACTGTTCTTTTTGAGGTATAGAACACATAAAGTTTTTATCTAGGCTTGAAGCAAATGGGATTAAATTAAAAAGAAAATAATCAGCATTAAAGGCTATTTTCATAAGTGCATAAGTGTCAGGCAATGCATCTATTTTGTTAATAAAAATGATATATCTATCCATAATGCTTATAAAATTATTCATTTCGTTTAAATTGGTAGTGCTATTAGAAGCAAGATAAAAATAATTAAGATTAGTTTCACTTTTTCTTCCAAATATACTTACTTTATTTCTAAGAGCTACCAAATAAGCATTGTCTAAACCTAAAATTTGCATAAATTTAAAATCTTTTTTAAAATTATGCATATAATTTAATAGTTCTTTTTGATTAAGTTTTAATTCTTGATTTAAGTTTTGTTCTACAAAAACTTTTTTAAATTCTTCTTCGTTGCTCTTAAATAGTTTGTATATATCTTTAGCATTTTGATATTCTTTTTCATGATTATACTTATCCCAAAAGATAAGCCCTAAAGGACGATAAGCTAAGCTTATAAAAATAATCAAAGCTATAAGTAAACCACAGGGTATATAAAATCTTTTAAGTTTATAAAAAGGTTTTTTCATTTATATTCCTTGATATTCTAAAAATAGTTTTTGTGTCTTTTTCTATTTCGTTTTAGGTTTTATTTTGAGTGTTAAGTTCTATCTCATTCATTTGTGCATTCTTTTAGTTTAGATTGTAGGGTATCGAGTTGATTGATTTGTTTTTGACCGAGTTTGAGTTTTGGATAATTATTGTTTATATTTTCTATTTTCATTTTAAGATAATCATCTTTATAGGCAATAAATTTAATTTTTGAATTTATAAGATTGATATATCTATCAACTGCAATATTAATTTTTTCTATGCCATTTAGAATTGCTATGGTTTTGGGATTATCTAAATCACAAACAGGAGCTATGGAAAGTTCTCTTAGGTATATATTATTAGCAAACGCACCATCTAAGCCAATCAATAGATTAATATATGTTACAATTTCTATTATTTCAAAATCATTATCATTTTTTTTCAAAAAATCCTCTTCTAAACGAGTATTTAGAAAAAATAAAAAATCTTCAAAAACTTTAAATCTTTCCTTATCAAATAAAAAATAAGTTTTATGATTTGTGATATTTCTTTCATTGTATAAAAGATAGGATATAATATCGTTATTTAAATTTAAAACAATTCGACTAGCTTTTCTTGAAAGTTCCTCATCTTCATCTAGGAATGAATAAATAGTTAAAGTTCTTACATCTTCAATACTAGCTTGTATCATCTTAAGATTTTTAATAATCATTTGTGTAGCTTTTTCTTGATTATAGTTTTCTTTGCTTAAATTCTTAGCATAT
>NZ_JBMJAR010000036.1:0-2580 GCF_049221845.1 Campylobacter sp. GB48 | reverse complement strand
TATTAAAACATAAATTCCTTTTTCAAAGCATTTGTCAAAAAATTCTGCTCCAACTTCAGCTATACCATCTTTTACTTCAAAGCCATTATTATATTTTAACTCTTCATTTAAACTTTTGATATCATTATCTTTACTTGTATAAACATCGTAAAATATATCATAGTTTTTAAATTTATCTTGTCGTTTTTCTATGGTTTGTGTTTGTATGTTTGAAGTAAAATTGTTTTCATCAAGTTTGTTTATCTCTTCATCAATTTTTTGTGCATAATCTTTTGCTTGTTCTTTTACGATATCAGCTTTTTTATTTAATTGATCTTGAGAATTTATTTTTTTAATTTCTTTTTCTTGATGAATTTTCCCTTCTTTATCTTCAAATTTTTTTCCACTGTTTTTATCTTCTGTTTGCAAATGAAAAGGTTTATAAAAATACAATTTGCAATTTTCTAGTATATAGACCTTTTGAAATTCTTTGATATGAAAATTGACATCGGTAAAGTTAATTTTTATCACTCTACTCATTCTCCTTGGCTTTTTTTATGGCATCGTTTAAAAGTTTACAGTATTTTTCCATATAGCTTTTATCTTTTTCACACTCTTTGCTATCCCAGTATATATTGTATTTTTTATCAAGTTGCTCTGAAGTCATTGCTCCTGCATCTTTTAAAAGTTTTTTATTTCTAGATCCTTTTGCATCATCTAAAGGAGTTCTTGGGGTAACAAAATTTACATTAGCTCCTAGTTCGATTAAAAGCTTTGTAACCCTATAAGTTTCAGGTTCTTTTACAGCTTCAAATAAAAGAGTTTCATTATATTCGCTTTTTGGATCAAGCAAGGTTTGCATATCCACATTAGCCCCTCCTTTAATAGCTAGCTCTAATAATTCATAATTATTTTGCATAACCCAAAAATGCATAGGAGTCCAACCAAAGCCATCTTTATGCACTTCAAATTTAGCTCCACGATTTACTAGATATTGTATGATTTGAGAATTTGGGTTTTTAGCATTGAGTATATATGCGTAGATTAGAGCTTTTTGATAAATAATGCTATTTCCTTCTACTTTTTTCATTAGAATATATTTATCATTAGCTTCTTTGATATGTTTCATGTCGGGAAAAGCAAAATTATATTTAGGATCTTTTAAACTTAAACCATACTCATCAAATAAATAATCTAAAATAGAAAAATCATTATTATTTTCTTCACAAGCAAATGCGGCCCTTAATAAGCTCGCTGCCGGATCAAATAAAGATAGCTCGTAATCTTCATTATTATGATGGTATGTAAAATGCGCCTCATAAAAGCTTTCTTTTATGGGATAATCTTTTAAAAGATTTTTAACATTTTCTAAGTCATTATTAATAATAAAATCAAATAATTGTTTTTGAATTTGCATTTTTTCTTCAAAACTCATAGCTTTGATATCTTCTAGTTTTTTCATTTATTTTTTCCTTTCTTTCTTTATAAATTATTTTTCTTTATGATTTTGGTTTTAGTTTAAGAAAATTGCTTTTAATCTGCTCTTAAATCACCTCCTTTTACTCTTAAACCTTTATCATCTATAATTACTTGTATTTTTCCTACTTGTAGTATAATCTTATCTTTTGTTTGTGTGATAGTGGTATTTTTACCTACTTGAGAGATGATTTGTTCTTGTGCTATTAGAGTGCTTTCTTTATTAGCTAAAGTATTTATTTCATCAGCTGTAAAGGAACAATTATTTTTAGCTTTAAAACTAATAGAATCATCAGCTTCAGCTTTGAAATACTCATTTGTTTCTAAACTTAGATCTTTTTTGGAGTGAAATTTTATACTTTGATTGGTTTGAAGCACATAAGAACCCTTTATGGTTTCATTTTTATTATGTCCTATTCTTTGGATAAAATCATTTTTGATATCTTGCTCTAGATTATTGTTGATGATTACTCTTTTATCATTTCCTATTTTTTCTTCGTGGTTTTGTCCGATATTGACTTCATTACTAATTCCTACATTCAAAGTATTACTTAAACCCACATTAGTGTCTTTAGAAAGCAAGGTGTTTTCTAGATACTGCGCACCTACATTGACATTTTTAAAACCTATGATATTTTGCATATGTCCTAAAGTAATGAATTCGGTATATAAAGCTCCTACTTCTGAGGTTTTGTTATTTTTTATAGTTTGCTCATAGTTGTTGCCTATTTCTTCTTTGTAATCTTTTTGTGCTAGAATGTAAAATTCTTCCTTGTCTATATCATTTTTTAAAGTGATTTCATTTCTTGCTTTTGCATCGGTATTATCTTTTCCTATAGTAGAATTAGAGATAGTTAGATAATGTTCGTTTTTATAATTTAGATTATATTCTGTATTTTCTTGTAGTTTAAGTTCATCTAAGCCTTTATTATACATAGGTATAGCATTTAGATAATTTAGTGTTTGTTCAGCGATTTCTCTTTTGTATCTTGGGTAGTTATATTGTGGCATAGTATTCACCCCATTATATAAACTCCCACTAATAAAAGGCTTGTCTATATCATCATCTAAAAATGAAATAATAACTTCATCTCCTATTCTTGGTGTATGATAAAAACCTGAATG
>NZ_JBMJAR010000035.1:0-2600 GCF_049221845.1 Campylobacter sp. GB48 | reverse complement strand
TTAATCCTCTCCCCAGAATCTACTTAATCTACATTAAGCTTAAATATTTAAGCTTAATGTGATAGAGTTTGCTAATAAGGAGTTTATGTTTATCACTATAAAAATCTTTTACTAGATTTTTATGTTTATAATTAATGCATTATTTATTTTATTATATCAAATGCTCTTTTGTTTAATTTTGTTTTTGTTGTTTTATAATTTGTTTTAAGCAAACTCTGGGCAATTGATTTTAATTGTATATTTGGTTTTTTATCCTTATTTAATTCTTTTTACTCCTAGTTTTTATATATATTTATGTACTTATTCTATATTATTGATAATATTTAAAACCAATAAGACTAATATTATTAATACTACTATTATTAGTTTTATTATTATTTTCATGATCTAACTTAATCTTTATTATATTTTTATTCTTATATTAGTTCTTATTTATATATGGTTTTTCACACCAACTAGTAATAGTTAGTGTGAAAGAACTTACCACCATAAGCCTAGTTTTAAAAACATAGTATGAGAAGTGGTATTATCAAATGTGAATGTACCTGCATAATTTAATGATAAATCAGCATTATTAGCTATGGTATAAGAAAGAGCAAACTGTCCAAATCCATAATACTTAGAAGTTTTTATATCTGAGCTTAAATGGTTTTGCCCAAGCAATAAATTTCCTTTTGCATCATCGTATAAATTTACTATAGCACCTATAGTAGCATTAGTTCTTATCTTATCACTCCATGGTTTATACCATTTTAAAGCAGCACTTGCATCAATAAAATTAAACTGTTCTGATAAATAGTGCTCTTTTAAACCATCTATATGTCTTAAGCTAAAGTTTTTATTACTCATACCATAATAACTTAGACCAAACTCTGGAGATATTCTAGCTATATCTAAGGTATTATAATAATTAGCACCTAACTTAATATCTACTCCATAGCCATAAATTTTAGTATCACTTTCTATAGTAGTAGGAATATTCTTATAAGATTTTTCTATATCTGTTTTAGTATAATCAAGTCTTGTACTAGCACTAATATAGTATTGATTAATACCATCTCTTGCTAATATTCCATAATAAGTTAAACCACCATAATAAGTTTTATCATCAAATTTAAGTCTTTGAGTAGCTTGTTCTTTAAAAGCATCTTCATAACCTAAATAAAAACCTATAACACCATAATCATTTGGTAATTCTCTTTGAGAGCCACCTATTAAACCTGTAGTATTAACACTTAATTGTCCTATACTTTTTCCTATTTTAATAGATGAATGACTATAATAAGGTATTAAGAAAGAATAATTATTTGCATGAACATTTTTATTAGGGATAAAAATATCCTCTAATTCAGCTAATAAGTCAGCATCATTACCATAAGCTTCTCCTTTTTTAGATAATTCCATATCCAATACTTGAGAAAAATCTGTTTGGAAATTTTTAGAAGTAACATCTCTTAAGATATTAGAAATATTAA
The DNA here is from genome assembly GCF_049221845.1 of Campylobacter sp. GB48. Taxonomy (NCBI): domain Bacteria; kingdom Pseudomonadati; phylum Campylobacterota; class Epsilonproteobacteria; order Campylobacterales; family Campylobacteraceae; genus Campylobacter; species Campylobacter sp. GB48. The sequence goes on along the minus strand of NZ_JBMJAR010000035.1, from coordinate 1,125 downwards.
TATTTCTTAATCTAGAAGAATAAACCATAGACTTAGCTAGGGTTTTACCACTTAGTTCTGCTAAATTAACATTAGCTATATACTTACCATTACCTAAGCCCATAAAATCATAAATACCTGATAAACTATGGATGTTATTACCATCTACTCCTTGATTGTTGTTAGTTTTATCACCTACTATATTACCATCTTTATCTGCAAAGAAAGTATTAGCATCATAAATAGTATTTAATTGTAATTTGCTTGTATCAACATAGATTTTATCTGCACTAATACCACCAAGATTATCTCCACCTATAATGATAGAATTTTCTAATCTTTGTTCATTGCTTTGAGTATATTCAGGTGCATTAAAATACCAACCATCTATGCTTATTTTACCTTTGTTATTATTTTCTAAATGGTAGCCATGGGTATTTTTACCTATAAAACCACCCTCCCATTTAGTATCTTGATTTACACCAACTACATGACCATTGCTTAGTGTTAAAGTACCTGAGTTAGTGATACCATCATAAATTTCTCCATAATTAACAATACTCATAGTACCTTCATTGTTTATACCACCATAGATTTTAGCTTTAGTATCATTATTATTTTTAGTAGTGTCTAAACTACCTTTATTTATTAAATTTATAGTACCACTATTATTTATACCATTAAAAATAACACCCAAAGAAGTGTTTTCTAGCATATTTATAGTACCACTATTATTTATACCATTAAAATTATCTAACGGAGAAGCTTCCTTTCCTATAGTACCACTATTACTAATAATACCTATATAACCTTTATCTTTATTATCTTTGGTTTTACTATTAAATGTATTAGTTATACCTACTATAATTCCTTCATTATTGATTGTACCTATAACACCATTATCATTAAATAAACCTTGTTCTAAGATAGCGTCTTTATCGTTTTCAAGAGTGCCTAGGATATCTTTGTTTTCAAAGGTATTTTTTAAACTACCTTTGTTAGCAAATTTACCTATAGATGAAGTTTCATCTCTAGTAATTAACATATCTCCATTATTGGTTATAGTTCCTACTACTGAGTTATTTTTTAAATCTAAATCAGCTTTAGCACCTTCATTGTTTGTGATAGAGCCTATGGTGCTATCAT
>NZ_JBMJAR010000034.1:0-2971 GCF_049221845.1 Campylobacter sp. GB48 | reverse complement strand
ATTAACATCTTCTATTTTAGGAAGAGTTATTTTTCTTTTTTTAGCCATAAAAAGCCTTGTGGGTTTTTAAACCCACTAAGATTATATTAAATCATAAGGAAAGTATTTATACTGTTTAAATTCTTCTTTATCCAAATTCATTAGTTTTACAATTGCAGCACCTTCAAGATCCCAGGTATCTAAAGGATCCCTTAACCTTGTATGTTTTTTCATATATTGATGTAAAAACTCAATATCTTGTGTGGCTATAAATTCTTTAATCAGTTCATGTTCTTTACGAATGCATTTGCGTTCTAAATTTAAATTCTTACCCTTAGAACCTATAAAATGTAAAAACCAATCTCTATTGAGTATGTCCCTTCTTTTTCTCTCATCTTCTTCTATTAATTCTAACAAACAAGTGGTATCCATATCTAATAATACTCTAACGCAAAGTTCAATAGCATTTCCCCTGTAATAGCCAATATCCAATCCTGTTTCTAAACGATTTTTTTCTTTTAATAGCATAAGTGCTTCTAAATCTTTTTTAACTATGTTTATATCATCACCACGAGAGTATTTATCCAAAGCAATACATTTTTTTCTATCTTCTATACAAAAAATACAAGTTTGTCTATCTCCAAAAGGAAGTTCTAAAAAAATTTCTTCGGAACTCTTGATATCTTCTTCACACTCTATTATATGTTTCGTAAAATACGCTTCATCTCTCTTAGTATCTCTTAGCATTTTTTATCCTTTGGGTTTTTGAAAAAGTGCTAATATTTCTTTTTCGTATTGACTTTGTTTTAAAATTTCATAAAAATCTTTATCACGAAAAGTTCCAAGCTTTTGTATATCTACATTATGACTTGCAAATTCTATTAAAATATCTTTTATTGGATATTCTTCACCATCAAGGTCTAATCTATGCTTAAAATTATCTAAAAAAATAAGCAATGCAGGGGCTTTTACTCCATAATATTCTATAATAGAATCTGCACGCAATAAATTATGTCTTAAAAGCTGCAAAAATCTTGATACTCTTCCTTTTACTTGATAATCGATCGGTCCTAAGTAATATCTTCCTACTATATTTAGATCATATGGTATATTTTTTAAATCTATTTTTAATCCATGTTTAAAAAGCAAATAAATAAGATCACTATTCACAAACATAACTAGTAGTTTTTCATCAAGCATCTCTTTAGGGTAACGCTTTATTAATTCTTGAAAGAAAAAATCAAGTGTTTCATCATCTGCATGGCAAAATCTTCTATTAGGCATTTCATCAAGTCCAATATTTTCAAAAAATGCAGTATCGATTTTGCTATCAAGATTATCCAAGATAAATTCTAAAATATTTTTGTTTTCTGTGCTCAATTTATGTTTTAATGCAACAAATAAACCAAAATTATTTTCTTCAGTAATTACTACTTTATAGCCTAATGTCCTAAGAAATTTAGCATATTCTAGTCTATCAAAACGCAAACAAGTATGCATCACTTTATCACTAATAGGAATATGAAAGCCTTGAGATTTTGCATTTTTTACAAGAGCGCTAAAAAAATCTTCGTCTGGCATTGCATTGCTTACTGTCCCTTTCGGTACATAAAAACAAAGCTGAGTGATATGTTGATACTGTTCATTTTGTAAAGGAAGTATCTTTTCTAAAATAATTTTAGCTTGTTTATAATCACGCGCCTTAACAAGTTTGCATAATAATTCATAGCTTGGATTATCCATATCAAATACTGCTTTATACCATGAAGGTGGATTGTTTTGCAAAGGGCAGTCGCTAAATATATTGTTTGATTGTTCTACTAATTCGCTTGGTAGATTCCATTCGCTTAAATCGCAGTCAAAAGATTTTGCTCCATGAAACATAGAATTGATATTTTCAGCTTTTTTTGGTTTCCATTTAGATAAATCACTTTTAAAAGACTCACAATCACAAAACATATCTTCAAAATCTTTTACATTTGTAACTTTCCACTTGCTTAAGTTTGCATTAAAATCTTTTAATCCTTTAAAAAGTCCATTCATGTATTTAATTTGGCTCACATCCCAAGACTCTATCCCGCTAAAATCTTTCCTATTTGTATGCAAATGAATGATTTCCATAGAATAACTAGCAAAAAGTTGATTTAGGTCTTTTATATAACTTAAATCAATTTGCCCTAAAGATATAAATTCCATCTCTACTAATATTTTTAATTCAAAAAGATTAAATGGAATATAGCAAAGATTTGGATGTTTTGGTTTAAATTTGCCTTTTTTATCATAAAAAGCACAATCGCGCAAAGTGCTTTCTATGCTTTTACCTTTTATAATATCTTCTAAAATCTTTCTTAGTTCGTAAAGACTGCTTTTTTTAAGTTCTTTCCTTACGCTCTTGCTATAATCTTTATAACCATCATTATTATAATCAATGCAAATAAATTCACTAAATTCTATATAAATACCATCTCCTATATTTTTACCTTTGTTAGAATCTACTACAACTTTATCGATTAACTCATTTATAGCATCATCACATATTTTTAAAATGTCTTTGTCGATGCTTTTAATAGTGCCATTTTGTAATAAATTTAAAGCTTTTAAAACTTTAAAATTTTGTACAGTATCTATAAGCTCTTTAGGAGTTTTTCCTAAAATTATTGTAGTTTCTTGTGTTGAAACTTTATTTACATCTTTTTTTTCTCCATTCTCCTTAGCCTTTTTTATAGCGTCGTTTAAAAGTTTGGAATATTCATCATGATATTTACCCAATAAGTCAAAATCAGTTTCTCCATCAATTTTACAATGAGAAGAATCATATGCTGGTAAATTAAATTTCTTTCTGATTTGTTCTGAAGTCATTGCTCCTGCATCTTTTAAAAGCTTTTTATTTCTAGATCCTCTTGCGATATCTAAAGGGGTGGTTGGGGTGACAAAATTTACATTAGCTCCTAGTTCGATTAAAAGCTTTGTAACCTTATAAGTTTCAGGTTCG
>NZ_JBMJAR010000033.1:0-3186 GCF_049221845.1 Campylobacter sp. GB48 | reverse complement strand
TATGAAAATAAGATCAAAAATATCCCTATCATAGGAGCTAGAATAAAAATATATGATAAAGATAAAAAAACACTCCTGTATGATAATACTGCCAATGATCAAGGAAAAATAGAAATTTCTAATAATGAGATTAAAGATGAGGAATTAAGTTTTTGTATAGAATTAGAACATCCTGACTTTGATAAAAAGCCCATAGGAGGACATGTTTTTTTAAGAAAAGGTTTAGAAAAACAAGAAAATCCTATTTATTTTAGAAGGGCTAAACTAAGATTAAAACATGCTCCTTTTGAAAAATTACAAACTCCTAAAGAATTTAGAGAAGCTCTTGAAGTGAGTGATGAAGAAAGAAAACATTATCAAGAAAAGGATGGAGAATTAGATCAAGATCTAAATAGTTTAAAAGCTAAAGCAGAAGAACTTTTAGCAAGAAATGAAGCTATTATTAAAAAAACTTATGAAGAGGAAATGAAAAAAGCAAACGAGCAATTACAACGAGCTACAACCGACAAAGAGAAAGATGAAATCAAGAAAAAAATAGATAAAATTAAAGAGGATAGAGAAGCTAAGGTTAAAAGACATAATAAACAAACAGTTGATTTGAAAGATATTGTTAATAACAAAAGCACTAAAAAACTTAAAAATTTCATCAATAAAAGAGCAGGAGCTGACTATGCTGAATGGGTTGTTTCTCTTGTTCTTTTAAGACATGCCCCTCATCTTTATCATCAAAGAATCAATGCAGATGGTGTTTTTAAAGAAGATGGAATTCGTAGCGGAAAAGGTAGTGATCCTGATTTTATTATCACACTTGAGGATAAAAAAAGAATGATAGTAGAGGTTAAAAACTATGCTTATAGTAGCGCTTTAAATTTAACCGATCAAATTTCTTATCAATTAAAATGTGCAAGATTATATGGAATGGACTATGCTATAGCTTGCAATAGAAGCACAGAAATAACCGATCATGGTAAGAATTATAAGTCTGTTTTTAAAGAACCGAGCAATCAAGCAAAAGCTAAAGCTGAAAAAGAAAAAGAGTATTCTATAAATTTTAATAAAAAACGCTTTAAAGAACCAGAAAATCAAACAAAAGAAGAGGCTGAAAATCTTTTAAAAGATAAAGAGAAAGGTTTAAGATCTGCACTTATAAGAATGTATAAGGAAGCTTTGAATGGAGGGCCTAGTTGGGTTTTTATCAAAAGACTTAATTTTAAAAGCAATTTAGAAAAAATCAATGGGGAAGATTTTAATCTGGATAAACATTTTGTGAATTTTTATGCTAATTTACATTCTCAAGATAGAAAAGAAATCAGTGCTGATTTTCAAGTTATTTTAGAACCTTAGGAGGAAAAAATGGTAAAAGAAATTGATTATGATTTACTTATAGCAATTGAAGAATCCGATGTAAGAAAGTTTCAAATTGCTTTAGAAAAAGGAGCCAATATCAATGGTATTGTAAGTGAAGAATACGAAAAATATGGAGATTTTGAATCAAGTTGTGGTGTTACATTTTTAGCCGTAGCCGCGGAAATGGCCTTATATGAGACTATAAATGCTCATCATGACAAAAAAGGTTTTGATAAAGAAGAATATGAAAAAGAATACAGTGATGCTTTTGAAATTTTTAATACCTTAAAAGCTTTAAAACCAAATGAAAACCAAGAAGGTTGCACCAGTGCAAAAATTTGCATAGAAGGTATTGCCCAAACAAGAGAAATGGAGCTTTATGATGATCCTTATTGTTATGGATATGATGAATTTGATGAAGAAATGAGCGAGGATGAATGGATAAGCGAAGATCCTGTTGCAGAATATTTGAAAAGTTTTAAATTTGAATGAAAACACAAAATATAAGTGCTAATCAGGTTAGTTTTCATCTTTTATCTAAAAAAACTTTTAGTGATGAAAAATACCTTAATGCTTGGAGTTTAAAAGGTAATCGCCTTAATTTACAAGAATGGCTTAGCTTTAAAAAAGCTAATGAAAATAATTTTTATAATAAACATTTAGAAAATACCTTAAAAGCTATGCAAGAACTTAAAGCTTGTTTTAATATTGATAAATTTGAAGGTATAAATCTACACAGTGAGGATGAATGGTTAAATTTTTTACCTTCAAATTATACTCAAATTTATAATCGTTTATGTAGAGATAAAAGCAAATACATTTTACATAGATATTATCAAAAAGATGAATTAAGTGAAATAGGAACTCTTAAAAACCTCTCCCCTAATTTACCTTTTTGGGACGAAAAAGGAGAAAATTTTTCTCAAAGCCAAATCAATACTTTTATAGAAAAAGATAATTTAGCACCCTACTTTAATAAATACGATATTTATTTTAATTCTTCACTATATCTTACTTTTAATCTTAATGATGAAAATTTAAATTATCTAGTAAAAAATTATGAAGATAAACTTAATTATGGCTTTATCTCAAAAACCCAAGAACAACTTCAAAAAGAGTTAAATTTAAGCAAAGATGAAAAAATTATCTTAGAACTTGAAAATATTTTTTTAAACCTTTGTAAAGGCATAAGTGCTGATTATGCCTTTATGGATTTTTCTTATTTTTTTACAGGGTATGATTATATATTAAACTCTAAAAATAATACTTTAAAATCTTACCCTACTAGTTATGATGAGTTAATTTATAAAAGAAGTTTTAAAGAGCATATAGAAGAATATGCAAATAATTATTTTTTAAATTATTATTCTAAAGAACTTTTAAATGAACTTGAAAATCAAGACTTAAATGACAATAGAATCAATAACTACCTTAAAAACTATAATAAAATTCCAAAAAACGCAGAAGAAGAAAACATACAAGGTATGCTTTCTAAGCAAAAAAATGTAAATATCAACTTTGTAAATTTTATAGATTATAAAGACTATGTTTATAATAACAAAGATGATTTTTGGAATTTCTCATTAGAAAAAAACTCTATACTTTGGCAAAAATTTCTAAGCAAGGATACCATAAAACCTTTTCCTTTAAATTTTGATTGTTCTTTAGAGGAGAAACTTCTTTATGCTAAAGATGAGCAATTAGAAAGCATACTTCAAACCCACAAGACTTTTTATGGCTAAAAAAAGAAAAATAACTCTTCCTAAAATAGAAGATGTTAATATAAGTCCTGATACTTCTTGTATGCATCCTATATTAGAAGATAATACTTTATTATGC
>NZ_JBMJAR010000032.1:0-3256 GCF_049221845.1 Campylobacter sp. GB48 | reverse complement strand
TTTCATTTTTAGCATCTTTAAAATATTCCATAGACTTAGGCTCTGATGAACAAGCACCTAAAAAAACAATAAGACTAAGAGAAGCTAACCCTAAAACTACTTTTTTCATTTCATATCCTTGATATATTTTTTAAATATGTTCGTTATATTTTAATGATATTGAAATTATATCTAAAAAATATTAATTATATATAAAAAATATCAAGAAAAATCAATTATCCATTACGATTTCCAGAAACACTTTTCAAATATAATGAAAATTCTTCTTTACTAATTGTATTTCTAGACAATAATTTTTTTCTATGAAATTTTAAATTGAGTAACTCAAATTCATCAATTTTACCTTTACTTCCTTCTATAGCTTGTTCATATAAATTTATAGCTTTATCATATTCGCCTTTACAAGTATAAACTTTAGCCATAGATTTATATAGAGCAACAGAAGGTCCGTATACTGCAAGGCATTCTTTATATCTTTCTTCTGCCAAATCATAAAATCCATGTCTTTTATATTGCATTATAAGATATATTATTTGTGCCTCCACATCAGATATTTCATATTTTAGGTCATATTGGTATCTAACCCAATTTATTACATCATCTTCATTTAAATTCCTTTTAATCATATCTTTTAAAAAGATTGATAATCCGCCCTTAAAGAAGTCATTATAAAAAACTGGATATGCATCTTTTATTAATTCCATTATAATTAATAAAGTTGTTCTTTTGTTTCCATCAGCAAAACAATGTCCTTTATTTAATTTATAAATAATCATCGCTGTCATTTCAGCAAAATCAGAACAATAGGGTTCAGGAGGATCTGAAAATGGAATTGTGGAATAAACGCAATTGCAAAGATCTAACAAAGTTCCTTTGTTTAAAATAGCAAATTTTTTTAATGATTTAGATGAAGAATCATTCATCAATTCTTTGTTGATTTCAACAATGCGCTTATACAATAATTCAGCATCTTCATTAAAAAAATTTTCTTCCATCACTTATCTTCTAAATACCTTAAAGCTAATTTATTATCTTCCATTAGCATTTTAATGATTTTTTTCTCATTCTCTTTTGTTGTTTTTTTTATTTTAGGAAGAAATTTTAAATCCACATTAGCATATTTTTTATCTTTCATCATACCAAATAAACTTTCTTAAGAATTTTAATGATATAATTATATCATTTTATATATGAATAATACAAACAAACGAGTAGCTAAACACTACTCATTTTTCACTCCTATTTAGTCAAATAAGCCACTAGCTTTTGCTTTTTCTTCAGCTTGTTTTCCAAGCTCTTCCCAACTCAAAGGCTCTTTCCCCATTGATTTACCTATATCTGCTTTAAAAGCATTTTCACATTCTATATATTCTTTTGAAGTTTTATCTTTTAGTATAGAGTCTCTATTATCTTTACAATATTTTAAAGTATCTTTTAATTCTTTTTCATTTTTAGCATCTTTAAAATATTCCATAGACTTAGGCTCTGATGAACAAGCACCTAAAAAAACAATAAGACTAAGAGAAGCTAACCCTAAAACTACTTTTTTCATTTTATATCCTTGATATATTTTTTAAATATGTTCGTTATATTTTAATGATATTGAAATTATATCTAAAAAGTATTAATTAGATATAAATTATTTAACGATTTTTATACGCTCAGCATTAAACCAAATTAAAGCATTAATATCTGAACACTCGCTTGTAAGTATCTCGATAATTTCTCCGGTAAAACCCAAATCAAATAATAAAGGAAAATCGTAAATCTTTAGTTGTTGTGCTTCTTTAACAGTGCTAGGACTAAAAATAGAATCTATTTCTTCAAACAAGAAAAACTCTCCTTGTTTTGATTGGCAACATTGGCATTTATTCATCAAATAAGAACTTCCAGCTGTGTTTGAAAATGATTTTTCGAGAGATTTTATATTCATATGTTTTAAAATATTAGAAAAATCTTCAGAATATGCAGTTATATTTCTAAATATTTTAAATTTAGGCTGAAATAACCATTCGCCTTTTTCTTTATAAATAAATTTAGAGCTTCCCAAAGCATATACAGGTATAACTTTAGAACATTTCCAGCAATTAATAAACCCCTGAACAATATTTAAAGTTTCAGTTGCATAAAATGTAAAATTTTTATTCTCTAAATAACTTGAAACATAGTTTAAATTTTTATAATCTTGCAAATACCAAGTTTTATGTTCTTGATTCCATTTTATTCCATATTCTTTCAATTTATCTTTTTCTGAATAAGGAATATTAAGTTTTATATTCATAAATTGTCCTTAGATAACAAAACACTTAATAATTAATTACATATATAAATAATTAATATAAATTTTAGAATATTTTGTTAAAATTTATCGTTCGTTATTTTTTAATTTTTTTATTCTACTAAAAGCACACTATTTTTTCCCTTAAAAGAGAAAGTTAAATCTCAGTTTTATATCTTTTTAGCAAATGTGTATATCCCATTGTAATTAAAAATTTTCTTAAAGTATCCCTATGAACACCTATTCTTCTTGCTATTTTTGAGTGCGAGTAGCCTTGCTTATCCCATTTTAAAATTTGTTTTAATGCTGGATAGCATGGATTTACTTCGATTCTGTTCTTTTTTCCTTTGGGACGCCCTAAAATTGCACCTTCCATTTTTTTTCTAGCTAAAGCCTCTTTAGTTCTTTGTGAAATCAATTGTCTTTCAATTTCAGCTGAAAGAGAAAAAGCAAAAGCAATTACTTTTGTATTAATATTATCATTAAGAGCAAAATTTTCTTTGATGGAATATATAGTGATATTATTTTTAATACACCAGTTTAATTTTTCCATAATATCTAAAAGACTTCTTCCTAATCTTGAAAGTTCTGTAACAACTAAGGAATCTCCATTTTTTAATTTTTTAAATAATCTTCCTAAATTTCTATGATCTATTGCTATTTTTCCGCTAACAACTTCTTGCACAAAGTAATTGATTTTAATTTCATTTCTTTTGCTCCACTGAAGTATTTCAAATTTTTGATTTTCAGTGTTTTGTTTATCAGTGCTAACTCTTATATAAGCATATATCATTGATATTTCCTTGTGTAAAAATAAAGATTGTTTATATCAAAAAAAGGTATGATTTTTCTAGTTTAAAATAATTAACCCTTTAATAACAGCATAAATTTAAAAGTAAGTAGTAATAGGAGTAGTGATAAGCCTATAAAAAATATTACTATAAAGCCTTATTTTCAACCAAATATACCGATAAATGC
>NZ_JBMJAR010000031.1:0-3335 GCF_049221845.1 Campylobacter sp. GB48 | reverse complement strand
TATCAAAATGCTAAAGATATATACAAACTATTTAAGAGCAACGAAGAAGAATTTAAAAAAGTTTTTGTAGAACAAAACTTAAATCAAGAATTAAAACTTAATCAAAAAGAATTATTAAATTATATGCATCATTTTAAAAAAGATTTTAAATTTATGCAAATTTTAGGTTTAGACAATGCTTATTTGGTAGCTCTTAAAAATAAGGATGTATTATTTGGTTTGCAAATGCAAAATAATCTTAATTATTTTTATCTTGCTTCTAATAGCACTACTGATTTAAAAGAAATTAATAATTATTTAAATGTTGCGGATGAGTTTCTTGTCTTTATGAGTGAAATTGAAAAATTACCATCTAAGTATAATTTAGGTAAAATAATGTTTGAAATTAATTTTATGACTTATAATATCTTGTTTTTTGGTTTTACTTTAGATACAAATCTTATGTGTTCTATACCTCAAAAAGAACAGTTATTAAAAAATATGATTAATTCTTATAAAAAAATAAATTTATTTCATGATGCGGATTTAAAATTTCAAGATCAAGAATTATACGAAACAATATATGGTGCTAAAAAACCTAATCGTCTAATAAATTTTGCTAAAGGAAGATTAAATGCATGCGGAAAATAATTTAAATTTTAAAGATAATTTTTAAATTATATAGGAAAAATAAATGTCTATTTATAAAGAATGCGAAGTTTGTAAAACAAAAATCAATAAATTACAAAATATTTGGAATATATTCTCAGGCAAATTAGAAATAAAATGTAAAAATTGCAAAAGTAAATATGGAGTTTCTAATAAAGTTATAGATTGGGTGTATAGTATTTTTTGTGAAAACTTATTACTCTTTCCACCAATTGTATTTTTAAATTTCATATATTTAGGTAGATATTTTTCAAAATATGGATTATTTGAAATGATATGTTATTTATCAATAATCATTCTTTTTGGTAGAAAACTAATAAATATTGTTTTACTTCTTCTTTGCAAATTAAAAAGGCTAGAAAATGAGAGATAAAATTTTAAAAAGGGTATTAAAATTATGTTTTTTTACATTTTTTATTTACAACACCGCTTATGCTTTGTGTACTGATGAGTTGAGCGATGAGGATTTAAAATTTATACAAAATACAAATTTAAATCAAGTTAATTTTAAATGCAATATAAACAATCAAACATATTATTACAGCAATCTCACCCGAAAAGAATATTTACAAAACTTAGAAGAACTTAAGGCGATTTATTTTAATCTGAACAAAGAAGAATTAAAAACACTAAGCTATGTCATCTATCTTAATGAAGCACTTTTTTATCTAAAACTTGATTTGAATTTTTTAAAAAACTTTTTCTCTGTACAAAAAAACGATATTTCAAACCTTGAAGACTTAAGAAGTTCTCATTATAAGCAAATAGAAAATATCCTAACATTAAATCAGAAAAAAGAATTACAAAACTCTTTTGTTTTAGCAGATCAAATTTTACAAAAAAATGAAATTGCAAAAGATTATATTGATATTTCTTCCAAGCTTATAGAGCAGAGTAAACTAGAAAATAAAGAAATTTTAAAGTATATTGAAAATTCAAATAAAGATATCTTCTCTCTTAAAAATATCAATCAATTAATCTTTTTTTATAATACAAATTTACTTATAAATGAAGCTAAAAATTATCCACAAAGATTAGCTCTTGCTTATGATAAAAATGAAGCATTAAAACTTTTAGAAATACTTTTAAAAACAATGAATAAAATTTCAAATAAAGAAGATAAACTCGTGCTTTTGCAAAATGCTTTAATTACTTACGATAAAGCAATATCAAGCTTGAATATTGATTTACCACTGAATGAGCAAAAATATAAAAGAATAATCAAAAGAAAAGAATATATTATTTTAATGGGACGATTTTTTCAAAGTGATGCGTTTGCTTATTTTAATACCAATCTAAAAAGAAAATTTGATTTTAAGGATGATTTTATTCAAATTTTTCCAAAAAGAACGAGTGAAATTTTAAAACTCATTGCAATTTACAATCAAACAAAAAAAACTTTAATACTTACAAAAGAAGCTTTAAAATATAAGGAATAAATATGTCAGACAAAAATGACTTAATAATACCCGAAGAGATTAGACAAGCTTGGGATGAAATAGAACCTATTTTAGATTATGGAAATACTATTTTAGAAACTTTCAACTCTTGCGGATTAATTTGCAAAAAAGTTCCTATTACTGGCGATGTTATCAATTTTATTTTGATCTGGGATGAAGAAAAAAGCGTAAGCAAAGCTATAGCTAATTTAGGAATAGATAGAATAACTGATTTAACAATTATCATCTCTGCCATTATGGATTTGGGAATGACACTTGATAACATAAAAGATATTGAAAACTCTAGAGAAGAAGCTAAAAAATTTACTTTTAGTTTAATTGACTCTTTTACAAGCAATAAAACTCAACAAGCATTTAATCTTTCCAATAACTCTCTCTACCCCTACTACAAAAACATACAAAATTCCTTTGCTCCTTTATGTTCTATAGATAATAAAAATAGTAATTTGTTAAAAGAATTTAATTTTGATGGTTTTTCTTGTAATTTTTACAATAATAATATTTTCAATCAAAGTCTTAAATATTTAGATAATATACAAGATGAAAAAGAATATATCAATGAGTATAAAATATTTTTGGAAAATCTTAATCACTTTAATCAAGAATATAATAATTATAAACTTATGTCTATACAAGTAATCAATAATTTAAAAATAGCCTATATACAAAAACTATCTTTAGAAGATATCAACAACATTAACATCGATTCAAAACCCTATTTATTAAAAGCTTTATATTTTTGTGAAGATTATGTTTTATATGATAAAGATAAGCAAGCTTTATTTGATGAAAACACAATAAAAGAATTAGAATTTAACTCTAGCTTTTATACTATCTTTATCTCTCATAAAAACAAACTAAATGATACTTATTTAAATGCAAGAAAAGAACTTTATAAAAGTATTGATGAATTTAAAAGACTTGGTTTTAAAGATTTAGAACATGCTTATCAAACTTATATGAGCTCTTTTATTATCAATGAAGAATTAAATAGCAAAGATAAAACAATCAATAAAAATGAAAATAAAGAAATAAATAAAAACTTAAATCAAGAAAGTGATACAAAAGAAAGTATAAATTTCAAAGAACTTTCTTTAAATTCAAACCAAGAAAACAATACAAAAGAAAATACAGACACTATAATAAAAAATACAAATTTTAACAATGAAACTTCTTTAAAAACAAAACAAAGCAATACCATTATAGATGATATAAAAGAAGATTTTA
>NZ_JBMJAR010000030.1:0-3402 GCF_049221845.1 Campylobacter sp. GB48 | reverse complement strand
TTTACAACAAATACAAAGATCTAGAAGTAGAAATTGATGATAAAGGTAATATTATAAGGTGGATTGGAGAGATTAATAGATGATTTTGCTTAAATTTTTATTTAAATAAAAAACCTTAAGTCAATATTTACTTAAAGGCAGATAATGAAAAACAAAGAATTTGCTTGTCAATATATTTATAACCAAAACAATCTTAAAAACTTGATAGATAAATATTGCAAACAAGCTAAAAATATAGTTTTATATTGTAATAATTTTTCAAGAAAAAATATACTGAATTTAGCACTAACAGATTATGATATTGCTAAAGATTGTTATTATAGTTTAGATAAATACTTATATGATACTCTTAAAATATCTGCTTATAAGGGAAAAAAAGTTCAAATTTATGATTATTCTTATGAAAAATTTACTGATTCTAATAAGTTTAGCAATAATCCCTCAAACTTTACTATCACTCCTTTATCTTGCGATATGACAAGCATTTTAGATGATTTTGTAAAAGCCTTGGGAAAATCTGAAAATCAAACTATTTCAGAAACTATGACGCAAAAACTAGAAAAAGAGAACAAAAATATTAATTCTTTAATCATTTGCATTAATGAGAAATTAAAAATCCCTATACTTCAAAAACTAAAATCATTCGATGAATATCAAAAATTAAACGAGTATAAACTAAATGAACAAATAGAGTTTGTCTTTAATGAATTAATACAAAATATTAAAGATATTTATGCAGAAGGTTATGATCTTGTATATAAGAAAATCATTAATGCCTTTCTTGGTATTGTCAATATCTTTAGATTGAAAAGCTTTTTAACAAAAACACAGCCATTGTTAGTTATTGGTGATAGTGCTTTTGAGTTGATAAAAGCTTATAAAGAAATTTCAAAGTGGAGTGAAGATAAATACTCTTATGCTATTTATAATGCTATTGTGCAACTACTCATAAGTGATATTGGTTATATTTTTACTCTTTTTGAAAACAAAATTGATCATTACACTTTGATCATAGATAATAAAATTCTTTTTGATTTTTCAGGTTTTGGAGCAATAAGGAATCAATCATTAGCATATCATAAGCAAGATCTTGCAATTTATCTTCAATCAAACGAAGAAATTTTTAAAGATTTTCACAATAAAAAATTCTTAAAGCTCATCACCCAAAATCCCAAAGAAGAATTAATATTACATAGTAGATATTCTATTAAAGAGGCACTTAAAAAACAAATGTCCCTTGATCAAAACAGACTAAGCTATATAGAAAGTCCGTATTTTAACTCTATTACACTAGCTCAAATCATAAAAGATTTAAAGAGTGAAAAAAACGAATCTTATTATGCAAAAAATTTTCTCATTATTACAAATGCTCCACAAAAATACAATGCAGGACTTCATCAAAAGCTCACAGAAGAAATTTTTGAAAATACCATCATTTATCCAGATACCATAGAAGATGAAACACAAAACGATATTTTAATCAAAGCTCCAAAAGACTACGATGCAATGATAGATTATAGTAAATATAAAATCGATATTATTGATAATGAAAAAGATGCCTTTGTGCTTTCTTTAAGTCCTTTTATTCGCTTAAATTATCAAACTTATCAAGGCTTTGAAGATACAGTAAAAGAAAAAGAAGAGTTAATTAAAGATATTACAGATAACAATCTAGAAAATATATTTCAATATATGAATTTTATAAAAAATCCTAGTAATATCAATAAAATATATAATTATCATTATTTGCAATCTATTTTTTATCAAGCAAATAATAAAAAAACTTTCTTAGAAAAACAAAAGCAATACTTTCAAGAAGGTATAGAATGCATAAGAGCTTATATAGATAGTATTACCCATATTGCACAGCCTAAAATAGGTGCTTACACAGGTGTGGTATACAAAGGAGAGGGTTTTGTAAGGAAAAATGTATTTACTATCACAGATGTGATTTTACTTGCTTTAACTTATTATACGATAAAACATTTTTATTCTTTTATTCAAACTGATTTCCAAGCTTGGTGGAAATTGTTTTCAAATTGTGAAAGTATACAAATAGAAGAGAAAGAAAGTATTGATATACTTCCTACAAATGTCTTTTTAAATATAAATGAAGAAAAAATTCCCCTATGTTTTTCAAAACAACAAAAAGCCAAACTCGCAAAAAATGAAATTTTTTGTATAGAAGAATTTGTGGATTATTTAGAACAATTAAAAGATCATGAAATTAGTGATGAGGAAGATAGACAGTTTTTATCTTCCCTAATAGAGCCTCAAAGTGAAAATCATCAAACCCAAGATGAAGCAGTGGAATATAATCTAAAACAAATAAACGCATTGATTGAAAAAGAGAAAATATCAAACAAGAAAATTGATGATGAACTTGATGAATTGATAAAAGATATAGAAAAAAATAATATAAATAAAATTCCTTATAATCCGCAAAAAACTATAGTGGCTATGATGGATGCTTTTATAGATAAATTCTTTCCTTTTGCAGATTTTTTAAGAGCAGATGAATTTAAATTTGCTAAATTGCTTAGTAAAACCATTCTTAATTTTTTAACCCTTAAAGCACAAAAAGCCTTTTATGAAAGTATAGGTATAAGTTATTTATTGTTTTTGATGATGGATTCAAGTATTCAAATGAAAAAGGTTAAAATACAAAATCAAGAACAATTTAACAAAAGACTTAAAAGGCTAAATAAAATAGCTTTATTAGAACTTTGCTATATGCAAAAAAATAAAAACAAATACGAAGCTATTATGCTAGTAGATGATCCAAGCTTTAAAGAGTTAAAAAATCATGATGGTTTTAAAGATATAACAAATATCAGCAAAAAACAAATTTTTCAATATAAATTTAATTTTACTTTAAAAAATATTCGTAGTATTGCCAAAGAATCTTTCATATCTTTACCTCAAGCTGTTATTACAGATTTGATCAATCAATTATGGATTAGCGCATATGAACAAAGTAAAAAAGAACACGAAAGATTGCAATTTTTAAATTTTGCTCATAAGTATAATCCTCCTTATGTTTTAGCAAAAAAACCTACAAATACACAAGAAGGATTCATCTCTTATCCTATGTTTATTAATAATACTTTTGTTTCTTTTAATTTTACTTCTATGTTTACAGGGGGAAAGCTACAAACAGGAGGTTTGGGAGAGAAAGAAGCTTTATTTGTTTATCATAAAGATGTAGGTGGTGCAAAAAGGGTAAGAAATTATCTTTTAAACAAACTTTTTGCGTATTTATGTTTAGATGAATTAAGATCAAAAACTGGTGATTTAAAAACCATAGAAGATATAGACTTTTTTAATACCTATTCTTATTTACATGATTTAGCTATAAAACCAAGGCTTTTAAAACTAAAGCATGAAGAAGATTTTTTAATC
>NZ_JBMJAR010000029.1:0-3668 GCF_049221845.1 Campylobacter sp. GB48 | reverse complement strand
TCTTAAATTATACTTAAGTAAAAATTTATAAATAAAATACTAATATTAGCTTATAAAACATGCAAAATATATAAAAAGGACTTTTTCAATGCATATAAGCACAGCTAAAAATCGCCTCACGGGGGGGGGGATACGATAATTTTCGTTTTAACTCACACACTTTAAATTCTTTAAAAAACTATAAAAACTCTAATCTTTTAAAACTTTCTTTATTTACTATTTTTTCACTAAGTTCTTTAGAAGCTGCCACTCAGGCAAATTATGATAAAACTTCTAATGCTTATATAATTAAAAAACACCATTATGAGAACAATGATGTCTATGATTATAATCTTGATACTTATAAACTCTTAAGTGGTAAAAACTTCTATGGTCAAATGGCTACTAATAAAAATCTTTCAAATATCACTTTAATCTATGATAATCCTAAAGATAAAGCTCATGCAAAAATGAATGATTTATATTTTAAACAAGACATACTCACTCCAAGTATTAAAGAAGATATTTTTGTAGTTAATGGCTTTCATAGTTCTAACTCAGCTAATACTACCCTAAATCAAATCAGCTATATACCTTTTTTAGTTTCTGCTTATACTTTTAATGCAAAAGCTAATAATAATACCTTAGTATTAAAAGCAGGGGAATTATCTTCAGTATATTATTTAAAACCTACTGATAAAGAAGTAATTAATCCTAAAGCTAGTGGTTTGGATAATAAATATAATTTTTTAATCACTCCAGCCATAGCTAGAAAAGGTGAAGTAAGTAATAACACTTTAAATTTCTTAAAAGATGCCTATGTAAATATGGGTGTTGAAAACACCTATACCTTACCTTTAAATGGTGCTCCTTATGTAGTGGGTGCTTTTGGTGTAGATGCTAATGCTAATAATAATACAGTTATATTAAATAAAGGCGTAAAGATAGACTTTCATACTACCCCTTATAGACAAAGCACTTTAGGGGATAATATCTTTGATGAGAGAATGACTCATGTAACAGGAGCTATTACTTATAATGCTAATGCTAAAAATAATAAAGTTATTATAGATGGAGCTTCTTTATTAGTCCATGGTCCAAGTGGAGCATATTCAACATCAGCTGCTACTCACTTAGGAGGAGCTTTTGTGGATGTTAATAATAATCAAAGTTATGAAGTAAGTAATAATAGTGTATTAATCAATGATTTAAAACTAGATTTAAGAGTAGATACTAAAAATACCCCATTAGCTTATAATGCTATCTTAGTAGGAGAAATCTATGGGGGTAAAATCATACAAGGTAATGCTTATAAAAATACTATAGATATAAAAGACTTACAAACCTTATTAGCATTAAATACTAATGTAGAGGTAAAAGCACTTTTAGACTTTTATGCAGGTATAACTAATAATGGTATAGCTAATGATAATAGCATTAGCATTAATCTAAAAAAACCATTTGAAATTAATTCTAATTTTACAGGTAAAAATGAGTTTAATCTTTATGGTGGGGTAGCTACTAAAGGAGCTAATAGAAATAGTATTCATATCAATGGGGATTTAACTCAAGGTATTACTGTTGAAAATCATCAAGATAAAATTCAAATCACAGCAGCACAAACTCTAAGTTCTAAAGCAAATAATAATAGCATTAATATTAAAAACTCAAACATTGCTATGCCTTTATATTTATATGGAGTAAGCAAGGTTAGTTTAAATGATAAAGATTATTATGCAAGTAGTGCTAATGCTAATAGTATAGTTTTAGATAATGTAAAATCAGGTAGAAACCTCACTGCTATTATAGAAGCTGATAATTTAGAAAAAAACACTATAAAATATAATCTTGTGCAATCTTTATCAAATGCTTCTAATATAGATAAAGGTTCTAAAATCATTTTAAGAGCTAATGAAAATGCTAATGATAATACTTTAAATATTAAAGATTATTCAAGTGCAGCTAGTTCTAATGTTTATGTTATTAATGCTAATACTGAAAGTGCTAATAATACTTTTATCTTTGATAATCTAGCTCTAGGAACAGCTTCTGATAAAAGAGAAGGTGAAGTAGTAATTAGTGCAGGTATAGCTAAGAATACTCATGATAATTATACTCATATAAATAATTTAAATATAGATGAGTATAAAAACAACTCTACTATCATCATAGCAGCTTCTGGTGTATATAGTGAAAATGATAAAAGCTATAATAATACCTTATATCTAAGTGGTAATACTAATATTTTTAATAATACCAATATAGATGTATTAGCAGGTAGCTTTTTACAAACTAAAGAAGATAATAACTTTGTTTCAAAAGCTCTAATGCATAAAAGTGGCACTAATAATCATTTAGTATTAAATACAAGTATAAAAGCAAATACTATCAATAACTTTGATCATTATAGCTTTATCTTAAAAGATGATACTAAAACTTATTTAAGTGCTAAAGAAGCTATTAATCTTTCTAAAGATAGTTCTATTAATGTATATGCAAACAATAATGTAAAAAATAAAAGCTTTATTTTAATGCAAAGTGAAAAAGGCTTTGTAGATGCAAACAATAAACAACTAAATCAAAAAGACTTACAAAGCTTATTAGAAACTATCACTAAAAATAACCAAAGCTTACATAAAAACATCAAAGCAAAAGTTCAAAAAGCTAAATACACTCTAAGTGTAAGCAAAGATGCAAAAAACATAGTAGTGAATTTAAACTAAAGCAATATACCAAAAAGGATTAATTATGAAAAAGTTAGCAAATCATATCATACTCTCAGGTGTAACGGTATCAATGTTATTTTCTCCACTAATGGCTTTACCTAGTGGAGGTAAATTTACTCATGGGACTAGTGGGAGTATAAACAAACCAAATGATAAAACTATGAATATCATAGGTAATGGAAAAAACTCAGTCATACAATGGGGTGGTGGCTTTAGCATAGGCCAAGGTGAAAAGGTAAATTTTGGAGGAACTGATAAAAACTACCTAAACATTGCTCATGGTACTAGTAAATCTACCATAGAAGGTTTATTAAATGCAGGTGGTAATAATGTCTTTTTAATCAATCCTAATGGAGTAATCATTACTAAAACAGGAACTATCAATGCTAATCGCTTTGTGGCTTCGACTTCATCGATGGATAGTAAAAGTATGCAAGAGTTTGCAGATGGAAAATACACAAATGGAAAAGTTATAGATTATACAACTTTTTCTCCTGTGTTTAAACCATCTAAAGCAGGTAATGTAGTTAATATGGGTAATATTAATGCTAATGATGTATTACTTATAGGGAATAAGGTAGATGTACAAGGTGGTAAATTAGGTAATGAAAAATCTACTACGCATTTAGTTGGAAAAAATGTATATATAGATGCAGATAGCACAAATTTAAATTCCACTATCAATGTAACAGCTACAGAGGGTGGCTATATACAAAGACAAATGATAAAATTTGCAGAAGATAAATATAACTTTGGTGATAATGTAAAAATAAATGTAGTAAATTATAAAGATTCTAGTGGCACAACACATAAAGGAAGCTCTAACTTTAAAAAAGCTCTAACTATAGGTAACATGGGAAATGAAAAAGATAATGCCATAGAATGGTGGCACTTTGCAAAAGGTTGGAATGAAGGTTTAGGTGTTACTAGAGAAATTGATGAGTTTAGATTGGTTGGAAATAT
>NZ_JBMJAR010000028.1:0-4878 GCF_049221845.1 Campylobacter sp. GB48 | reverse complement strand
ATTTATAAAAAGTGATGAAAAATATACAGGACAAAGTTACTGATGAACCCTAAAGAACTTATCTCTCAAATCAAAGACTATGCTGATATAGCAGATGCTAGTTATGCTATGTTGTAATATGTTTGGGGGAATATAGAGCAAGATGAAAAGAATAATATTTATAAAGCAGATAAACTTACTTTTGGTGATAAATTAAAGCAAGATATTGTTATGAAAAATAGTAAAGGGGAAAATATTGTAAAACCTAAAAATACAAACACAGCTTATGCTTGTGTTATACAAGCTCGTTTTGAACAAAATAAAATAGTTAAAATAGAACCTAAATATTGTATTTCTCTTATAAATACTTGTTTTGATAGTAAAGAAATAACATTGGATAATGATATTAGTAGGGTAGGATTAAATGATGCACTTAGTAAAAGAACTATTGATTTTATAAATAGATTTAAACTTTTAAAACATCAGCCCAACACTACAAATTGTCTTATGAAAAAACAGAGAAAATTAAGAGGAGTTAATAAATGCTAGAATTCTTTATTAATCTTTTAATATTTATTCTTATATTTTTCTTTTTTGTTTTTATATTTTCTATTATTTTATATTTTATCTTTAAAATTTTTTATAAATTAAAAAATAAAACAAAAACTATAAATTTTAAAACAATATTTAAAAAATTTACTTTGTTTCTTTTACCTGCATATCTTTTATTATTCTTAGTAGGAGGATGTTCTTATAAATATATGGATCCGCAGTATTATGAGTTTAGAAGCTTGTGTAAAGATATAGATAATAAAGTAATAATTTACAATAAAGCTTATTGGGAATTGTATAGCGATTTTACAAAAAAAAAGCCTTCTATAGAAAAACGAGTTAAGGATGATGGTTATGAATATTTTTATTATGAAAAACTTAATGAAACATTTACTTATTATGATATAAAAGATACGATAAAATCCGAGAAACGAAATGGCAATATTATAACCATAGTATATGATAAAAAATATAAAAAAATGCCCAAGCCTTTTGCTACATATATAAGATATAAATATGAAAATGATGGCGTATTCTTAAGAGGCGATGAGGGCTCTGGATTATATTTTAGATATGAAGAAGTATTCACTTGTAGCTATTTTGATAATTTTAAGTAAGGATATAAATGAGCAAAAACATTAAAACACAAGAAGCTAAATTAGACTTAATCACTAAATTTTTAGACTATGCTAATTGTGCAGATGCTAGTTATGCTTTATTAGATCCAGTTTTTACAGGTGTTATTATTGATAATCAAGGAAAGGAATTAGAAAAAGATTTAGATAACCAAAGACTAGGTGATAAACATAATAATCAAAATTCTACCTATGCAAGAGCTATACAAGCTCGTTTTGAACAAAATAAAATAGTTAAAATAGAACCTAAATATTGTATTTCTCTTATAAATACTTGTTTTGATAGTAAAGAAATAACATTGGATAATGATATTAGTAGGGTAGGATTAAATGATGCACTGAGTAAAAGAACTATTGATTTTGTATTTTAAAACATTAGTCTAACACTTTAAGTGGGGCTTTGATATATTGTGATGTTAAATATAAAGACAAGCTATCTTTTAGTTCCAGTGAAGTTTATAGTTTTAATGCCTCTAGTGTTTATGGTTGGAATGGTTCCTAGTGTAATTATATTTTGATTTTTAAAAAGTAGGATAATTTTATTAAAAATATAAAAAGGAAAATAAATGGGTTTATTAAAAAAAATATACATTGCTTGGGGGATGTTTTGGGGAATTATTTTTTTGTTTAGTTCTTTATATGCTTATTTTAGTGATATAGAATTTTTTGGTGATATGTTAAAGATTGCATTTTTTATATATTCTTATCCATTGTTACCTTACATATCATATTTAACACTACAAGAAACTATTAAATCCAAAAATATTTTTCTTTATTTTTCTTTATTTTTCTTTATTTTTCTTTATTTTTCTTTATTTTTCTTTATTTTTCTTTATTTTTCTTTATTTTTCTTTATCTCGGGGGGATTTTTTAATTATGTAATAATATTAGGTATTTATACAATATTATTTTTAATAATATCTATTAAATTTAGAAAAGAACTTTCTTATTATTTTTCTTTATTATTTTGTATTTTTTTATACATTTTTTTATATCTTTTTATTTTCTATATGGATTTAAAAAATGAGCAATAAAGCTCAAATTAACAATCTCAAAAATTATGCTAAACTTGTATATATTGGTTTTTTGATTTTTTAATAATAATTTAAATTTCAACAAAAAAAGGAAGTAGTGTGATAATACTAAAAAATCTATATATTATTTGGATTATAATTTGGGGATTTGGGGCTATTTTAGGTTATTATATGGCATATGATGCAACTTTTACTAAAATGTTCTTTTTTCTTGTTATATTATATCTTTTTCCATTGTTGCCTTATTTTTATTATTTGATTTATAAAAAAGCAAGAAATACAAAAAATATATTTGTTGCTATTTGTTGCTACTACTGATTAATAGAAATAATAGTAATTTTGAGCTGTGCTTAATTATTATTGTGATACATATTATAATATTTGCAATAATTTATTTAATTAAAAGAAATAAAAATGAAAACTCAAATCAATAATTTAAAAGATTATGCAGAACTTGCATGGGCTAGTTATTTTTATTTTGATTTTTAAAAAAGTAGAAGAATTTTACTAAAAATATTAAAAAGGAAAATAAATGAATACATTAAAGAAAATTTATATCATTTGGGGGATGTTTTGGACTATTGGACTTGGAATTTTTGTGCCTACAGCACATGGATTTGATAGTATGGATTTTGTGGATTTTTTCATACTTGCTTTACAATTTATAGCTATAATTTGGTTGCCTCCATTACTCATTTTTAATATTGTATATTTTGTGATAAAAAAAGAAAGAAAATATATTATAAATACATTATGGATATTATTGTATTATCCTATAGCTTTGATATTGTATTACATGTTTTATTATCATAATAGTTTTTATGTTACATTATATATTTTTTTATCATTATTTAAATAAAGGATAATTTTGAAAGAAAAAATCGATAAGCTAAGAGATTATGCCGAGCTTGCACAAGCTAGTTATTTTTATTTTGATTTAAAAGGTTATATATTACAAGAAAATGAAACTATCGTTATTTTAAATGAGCTTGTAAACTTAAGCTATAATGGCAAAATAGCTGGAAAAAAAGAAAAGGTCGGACAAGAATATAGTTTTATTGGCAAAGGTGAATTAAATGGAGAATTTGGAGAATTACAAGCTAGGAATTTCTCTCAAAGATATGAAGTTAAATTTCATCAGCCTAACACTTTAAGTGGTTTTAGTGCTACTTTGTTTTATGATAAAGAAAAAGATAAATTTGTGATAGGATTTAGGGGAACTGAAGTTACAAAAATTAATGACTTGGTACAAGATTTTATTCTATCTCTTAATGGTAATCTCCAATCTTCTTCTCTTTTAGAATTTTTAGAACAAGTAAATAAAATAATCAAAAATGAAAATAAAAGTATCATATTTGTAGGGCATTCATTGGGTGGGTATTTAGCTCAAATGGCTTTAATATATTGCGATATTAAATATAAAGACAAATTATCTTTTAGTCCTAATGAAGTTTATACTTTTAATGCTCCTAGTGTTTATGGTTGGAATTTTCCTAATATAGCCATCAACCCTAATACAATAAAAATTATGCAAGATCTTTTAGGAAAATACACTATAGATATTTCAGAAAAAATCACTCATATTTATGATAATGGTAAAATTGAAATCATCGCTTCAGCTCAATATGGTGCAAGCAATGCTTTAGGTATATATACAGGGAAAAATGATCACTCTATAAAACCTCTTGTTAATACTCTCTATTTTTACTCCTATCTTTTAGAATTAGATGCTAACCATAACAAAGTCAAAGATAAAAGTTTTAGTGAATGTATAGAGTATCTTAATCATTTTATGAAAAATATTCAAATATATACAGAAACTTTTGTGTTAAAAAATAATGCTATTAATAATAAAAATTTCGCTCTTAAAAATGGACTTCTTGGGCTTTTAAGAAGCTCTCCAGAAAAAATCAACCATTTTGAATATTTTCTTTCATTAATAGCCACCATAATGCAAGAAACAAATGATATTTTAGAAGAGGTTGGAGATAATTATTATACAAGCTACAAAGCTCCTACCATTAGTCAAACAAAAATCATAGATTTTATTTTAAAAGCACATGAAAAAGAAAAATATATTTTAATTCTTGATAAAAATGATTTTAATAAATACAGAAAAGATAGTTCCTTTGTTAATAATCAAGAAAATTTAGCTCATAAAATTGCCATTGGGGAATTTAGAATTTTTATTGTGGTTTATAAAGATATGAAATGTCTTGAAAATATTAATAATATAACAAAAATATACGGATATAATTCAAAAAGTTATAAAATAAAAGATCAAAATTGGGATGAGCAATATTTAGGTGGAGTTTGTAAAATATCACAAGCTTTGTATTTTAATGGAAAAGCTAAAATAGGTATTATTTAGGAAAATTATGATAGGTAAAGACTTTTTATATTCTATTCATAAAGATAAAAAAAGTATTTATTTGTTTTGTGAAAATAAAAGCATAATTGATTGTCAAAGTATTTATGATGAACTTTATAAATTAGAAGCAACGACAAATTTTACTTTTGAAGAACTTCAAAACTACCAAGCTTATATCTTCCTAAACTCTACTCTCCTTACAGGCTCAAGTGAACTTCCTAACAATCCTTTTTACTTTGGAGAATTAGATCAAGATAATGCTATAAAACAAGATGCACCTAGTTATTATTTTTCTCCTAAAGATGAA
>NZ_JBMJAR010000027.1:0-5826 GCF_049221845.1 Campylobacter sp. GB48 | reverse complement strand
AAACAAATTCCCACATGTCTAATCTATTTAATAAAACTTTAAGCTTTTATTGATATAATTTCATTTCCTTTTTTAACGAAAGGGTTTTAAAAAGCTAAGACTTTTTGTCTTAATTTTTTAATATTTGTTCTTTAAATTATTAATATTGTTAATCAAATCTTATAGTCAATCTTTGAAATCTAAATAAGTGATCGATTGAGCCAGAAAGATTTATTTTTAAATCTTAACAATCAACTTTTTCTTTGAAGAAAAAGATTAAACTTATCCAATTATTTTTATGGAGAGTTTGATCCTGGCTCAGAGTGAACGCTGGCGGCGTGCCTAATACATGCAAGTCGAACGATGAAGCTTTTAGCTTGCTAGAAGTGGATTAGTGGCGCACGGGTGAGTAAGGTATAGTTAATCTGCCCTACACAAGAGGACAACAGTTGGAAACGACTGCTAATACTCTATACTCCTGCTTAGCACAAGTTGAGTAGGGAAAGTTTTTTCGGTGTAGGATGAGACTATATAGTATCAGCTAGTTGGTGAGGTAATGGCTCACCAAGGCTATGACGCTTAACTGGTCTGAGAGGATGATCAGTCACACTGGAACTGAGACACGGTCCAGACTCCTACGGGAGGCAGCAGTAGGGAATATTGCGCAATGGGGGAAACCCTGACGCAGCAACGCCGCGTGGAGGATGACACTTTTCGGAGCGTAAACTCCTTTTCTTAGGGAAGAATTCTGACGGTACCTAAGGAATAAGCACCGGCTAACTCCGTGCCAGCAGCCGCGGTAATACGGAGGGTGCAAGCGTTACTCGGAATCACTGGGCGTAAAGGGCGCGTAGGCGGATTATCAAGTCTCTTGTGAAATCCAACGGCTTAACCGTTGAACTGCTTGGGAAACTGGTAGTCTAGAGTGAGGGAGAGGCAGATGGAATTGGTGGTGTAGGGGTAAAATCCGTAGATATCACCAAGAATACCCATTGCGAAGGCGATCTGCTGGAACTTAACTGACGCTAAGGCGCGAAAGCGTGGGGAGCAAACAGGATTAGATACCCTGGTAGTCCACGCCCTAAACGATGTACACTAGTTGTTGGGGTGCTAGTCATCTCAGTAATGCAGCTAACGCATTAAGTGTACCGCCTGGGGAGTACGGTCGCAAGATTAAAACTCAAAGGAATAGACGGGGACCCGCACAAGCGGTGGAGCATGTGGTTTAATTCGAAGATACGCGAAGAACCTTACCTGGGCTTGATATCCTAAGAACCTTTTAGAGATAAGAGGGTGCTAGCTTGCTAGAACTTAGAGACAGGTGCTGCACGGCTGTCGTCAGCTCGTGTCGTGAGATGTTGGGTTAAGTCCCGCAACGAGCGCAACCCACGTATTTAGTTGCTAACAGTTAGGCTGAGCACTCTAAATAGACTGCCTTCGTAAGGAGGAGGAAGGTGTGGACGACGTCAAGTCATCATGGCCCTTATGCCCAGGGCGACACACGTGCTACAATGGCATATACAATGAGACGCAATACCGCGAGGTGGAGCAAATCTATAAAATATGTCCCAGTTCGGATTGTTCTCTGCAACTCGAGAGCATGAAGCCGGAATCGCTAGTAATCGTAGATCAGCCATGCTACGGTGAATACGTTCCCGGGTCTTGTACTCACCGCCCGTCACACCATGGGAGTTGATTTCACTCGAAGCCGGAATACTAAACTAGTTACCGTCCACAGTGGAATCAGCGACTGGGGTGAAGTCGTAACAAGGTAACCGTAGGAGAACCTGCGGTTGGATCACCTCCTTTCTAGAGTACAAACTGATAAGTCTCACAACTATCAGTTCATATATAGACTCAATCATCCTTGTTTAGATTTCAAAGATTGATGAAAAGCTAATTTTGGGGAATTAGCTCAGCTGGGAGAGCGCCTGCTTTGCACGCAGGAGGTCAGCGGTTCGATCCCGCTATTCTCCACCATTTATTAAGGGCCTATAGCTCAGCTGGTTAGAGTGCACCCCTGATAAGGGTGAGGTCACAAGTTCAAGTCTTGTTAGGCCCACCATAAAAAAGATTTGTTTATCAATCATATATAAAGTTTTAAAACTTAAAGCAAGTATATAGCTAATAATAAGCAATAAGTAAAGTAAAATAATTTATTGTTTATGTTTTTAAATTATTTAAACTCTTTATATATACTTCCTTTAGGTTTTAAGACCTAAGCTAAATAAATAATAGAATATTTATATATTAGATTAGTTATTTAATGTTATTTGAATTATCATTGTTAAGAGTCACAAGCAAGTTTTAATAAAAACAATTTTACAGGACTTGTTGAAGGATAAAACCTAACTATCTTTTCTTTAGCTTTTAGTTAAAGACAAGTTTTAAACTCACAGCTTAGTGAGACTAATTTATTTAGTTTTATTAAGTGTTTAAATGCTTTCCGTCTTAAGATAGTAAAGTCTTATCATAAAAACTTTAACAAGGAAGTGATGCGTTTTAGAATGAATTTAAAAGGTAAGCTATTAAGAGCGAATGGTGGATGCCTTGGCTGGTAAAGGCGATGAAGGACGTACTAGACTGCGATAAGCTACGGGGAGCTGTCAAGAAGCTTTGATCCGTAGATTTCCGAATGGGGCAACCCAGTATATAGAGATATATACTACCATAATGGAGCGAACGTAGGGAATTGAAACATCTTAGTACCTATAGGAAAAGAAATCAATAGAGATTGCGTCAGTAGCGGCGAGCGAAAGCGCAAGAGGGCAAACCCAGTGCTTGCACTGGGGGTTGTAGGACTGCAATGTGCAATAGGTGAGGTTAGTAGAACACTCTGGAAAGTGTAGCCATAGAGGGTGATAGTCCCGTATACGAAAACCAAACCTTAGCTAGCAGTATCCTGAGTAGGGCGGGACACGAGGAATCCTGTCTGAAGCTGGGTCGACCACGATCCAACCCTAAATACTACTACCAGACCGATAGTGCACAAGTACCGTGAGGGAAAGGTGAAAAGAACTGAGGTGATCAGAGTGAAATAGAACCTGAAACCATTTGCTTACAATCATTCAGAGCACTATGTAGCAATACAGTGTGATGGACTGCCTTTTGCATAATGAGCCTGCGAGTTGTGGTGTCTGGCAAGGTTAAGCACACGCGAAGCCGTAGCGAAAGCGAGTCTGAATAGGGCGCTTAAGTCAGATGCTGCAGACCCGAAACGAAGTGATCTATCCATGAGCAAGTTGAAGCTAGTGTAAGAACTAGTGGAGGACTGAACCGATAGGCGTTGAAAAGCCCCCGGATGACTTGTGGATAGGGGTGAAAGGCCAATCAAACTTCGTGATAGCTGGTTCTCTCCGAAATATATTTAGGTATAGCGTTGTGTCGTAGTATAAGGGGGTAGAGCACTGAATGGGCTAGGGCATACACCAATGTACCAAACCCTATCAAACTCCGAATACCTTATATGTAATCACAGCAGTCAGGCGGCGAGTGATAAAATCCGTCGTCAAGAGGGAAACAACCCAGACTACCAGCTAAGGTCCCTAAATCTTACTTAAGTGGAAAACGATGTGAAGTTACTTAAACAACCAGGAGGTTGGCTTAGAAGCAGCCATCCTTTAAAGAAAGCGTAATAGCTCACTGGTCTAGTGATTTTGCGCGGAAAATATAACGGGGCTAAAGTAAGTACCGAAGCTGTAGACTTGATTTTATCAAGTGGTAGGAGAGCGTTCTATTTGCGCCGAAGGTATACCGGTAAGGAGTGCTGGAGCGAATAGAAGTGAGCATGCAGGCATGAGTAGCGATAATTAATGTGAGAATCATTAACGCCGTAAACCCAAGGTTTCCTACGCGATGCTCGTCATCGTAGGGTTAGTCGGGTCCTAAGTCGAGTCCGAAAGGGGTAGACGATGGCAAATTGGTTAATATTCCAATACCAACATTAGTGTGCGATGGAAGGACGCTTAGGGCTAAGCAAGCTAGCGGATGGAAGTGCTAGTCTAAGGTCGTAGGAGGTTATATAGGCAAATCCGTATAACAATACTCCGAGAACTGAAAGGCTCTTCAAAGTCTTCGGACAGCGAGGAGAATTGCTGATGCCGTCGAGCCAAGAAAAGTTTCTAAGTTTAGCTAATGTTGCCCGTACCGTAAACCGACACAGGTGGGTGGGATGAGTATTCTAAGGCGCGTGGAAGAACTCTCTTTAAGGAACTCTGCAAAATAGCACCGTATCTTCGGTATAAGGTGTGGTTCACTTCGTATTAGGATTTACTCCGAAAGCGAAGAAACTTACAACAAAGAGTCCCTCCCGACTGTTTACCAAAAACACAGCACTCTGCTAACTCGTAAGAGGATGTATAGGGTGTGACGCCTGCCCGGTGCTCGAAGGTTAATTGATGGGGTTAGCATTAGCGAAGCTCTTGATCGAAGCCCGAGTAAACGGCGGCCGTAACTATAACGGTCCTAAGGTAGCGAAATTCCTTGTCGGTTAAATACCGACCTGCATGAATGGCGTAACGAGATGGGAGCTGTCTCAAAGAGGGATCCAGTGAAATTGTAGTGGAGGTGAAAATTCCTCCTACCCGCGGCAAGACGGAAAGACCCCGTGGACCTTTACTACAGCTTGACACTGCTATTTGGATAAGAATGTGCAGGATAGGTGGGAGGCTTTGAGTATATGACGCCAGTTGTATATGAGCCGTTGTTGAGATACCACTCTTTCTTATTTGGGTAGCTAACCAGCTTGAGTTATCCTCAAGTGGGACAATGTCTGGTGGGTAGTTTGACTGGGGCGGTCGCCTCCCAAATAATAACGGAGGCTTACAAAGGTTGGCTCAGAACGGTTGGAAATCGTTCGTAGAGTATAAAGGTATAAGCCAGCTTAACTGCAAGACATACAAGTCAAGCAGAGACGAAAGTCGGTCTTAGTGATCCGGTGGTTCTGTGTGGAAGGGCCATCGCTCAAAGGATAAAAGGTACCCCGGGGATAACAGGCTGATCTCCCCCAAGAGCTCACATCGACGGGGAGGTTTGGCACCTCGATGTCGGCTCATCGCATCCTGGGGCTGGAGCAGGTCCCAAGGGTATGGCTGTTCGCCATTTAAAGCGGTACGCGAGCTGGGTTCAGAACGTCGTGAGACAGTTCGGTCCCTATCTGCCGTGGGCGTAAGAAGATTGAAGAGATTTGACCCTAGTACGAGAGGACCGGGTTGAACAAACCACTGGTGTAGCTGTTGTTCTGCCAAGAGCATCGCAGCGTAGCTAAGTTTGGAACGGATAAACGCTGAAAGCATCTAAGCGTGAAGCCAACTCTAAGATGAATCTTCTCTAAGCTCTCTAGAAGACTACTAGTTTGATAGGCTGGGTGTGTAATGGATGAAAGTCCTTTAGCTGACCAGTACTAATAGAGCGTTTGGCTTATCTTATTTAAGCATCACTTCCTTGTTAAGGTTTTTAATAAAGCTTTGAATGTTTTTATATGAAAATTACATTTTAGCTTATAAAATCTTACAAGTAAAGTTTATATTAGAACTTGCTCTTAACATTGTTTTTTAAGTATTCTAAAACAATAAGGTGATTTAGTTTAATAAAACATCTAAATATAAGAATAAGATTAAAAACTAAAATAAAAATGATTTTTATATCTAAATCTTATTGATTGTTTTTATTATGCTATATTAATATAGAATATTTAAATAACAATGTCCGTGATTATACAGATGTGGAGACGCCTTGCTCCATCCCGAACCAAGAAGCTAAGCACATCGTGGGTGATGATACTACGCCTTACTGGCAGGGGGAAAGTAGCTCATTGCGGACTTGTTAATTCTCTTATTATTCTTACTT
>NZ_JBMJAR010000026.1:0-6052 GCF_049221845.1 Campylobacter sp. GB48 | reverse complement strand
ATAGCATAACTAGCATCTGCTATATCAGCATAGTCTTTGATTTGAGAGATAAGTTCTTTAGGGTTCATCAGTAACTTTGTCCTGTATATTTTTCATCACTTTTTATAAATTTACCATTAGTAAAATAATGAAAAGATCCTCCTTCTGCACTTTTACGACTAATGTTAGAAAAGCTAAATCCTCTTCCTTCATCTCCAAATAATCCATAGCTTTTTACTTTATAATCTATCATGGTATAAAAAGTAATAGGATATCTTTTACCCTTACATACATAATAACTACTCATAATCAAATAAGGTTTTAATTTTTTATAGTTTTCTTCACCCATATATGCTTTAAATTGATCTTCATAGTATGCAAATTCGGGTTTATCATCGAAATTAAAATTAGATTCGCCTATTTTATAGCTATTAATATAATCATCACGATAATATTTACAACCATTAGAAAGGACTTGAGGGAATTTTTTTTCTACATCATACTTTTTAATATTAGCTCTTAACTCTTCATCAGAAGCAGATATATTATTAATCCATTGATTATATTCTTTTATCTTTCTTTCATTTTCCAATATCTCTTCTCTTATTTTTTTATCAAAGATATAAATTCCACCATAATTACTTGCAAGAGTTTCTAATTCACTTGCTTTTTTTTCTTTAAAAGCACATGCACTTAAAGATACTAAAGAAAATAAGCTTAGAATTATCATTGTGATTTTCATTTGATACTCCTTTTTAAATTTAATTTTAGAAAATTATCTTACTTTACTTTAAAAAAATTATTTTTTTTTGTATTTATTTAAAGACAATAAAGTCAAATTTTCAAATATATTTTGATCATTTTTGATGATATTTTGTAAGGCGTTTTGCAAATAAGTCATAAAAATATCTTCTTCCATTTCTTTAAATACAGGTGAATATAATTCTTTAGTGATTAAACTTAGCACAAGAAGATTAATTAGTTTTGTATCTTTAATAAGCGGAATTTTTGAAATAACCATTTGAAAATCATCTATATTTAATTTTTGGAAATTATCATTTAGTATTGTTTTTTTACGATTTTGTGATAATTCATTTTGTAATTTATCTAAAATTTTTCCTATATTTTCATAAGTAAAATCTAAATTAACAGAAGAATTAGACTCCATAATAACTTCAGAATTTTTAATATTATTATCCTCTATAAAACTATAGTCTATTTTTGTTTCAATAAGTTCTTTAATGTTTTCTTTTGCCTTAAAATCTAAACCATCTATTTTTCCTCTAGGTTTTAGCTCTATTTCATCCATCTGTGTGTGTTTTTCTATTTCTTTTATTTCTTTTGCTTGCTTTAAAGATTCTTGTTTAATCTCCTTTGAATCAACAAAACGCAACTCAATAAGACCTAACTTTAGAACATCGCCTTTGTTGATAATAATTTCATAACCATCCTCCAATCTAGAAAAAGAATTATTATAAAAAATATCACTGCCTTCTATAGGCGTCATAGTAAAAAAACCTTCTTCAAAAGTGATCTTCATATGTTTTTCTTTAACAGAGTTATTTTTATCTTGTATCCAAAATAAACATTCTGGACTTGATCCAACAAGTCCACCAGTTTCATCAAATACACAAGCTACTGTTTTTGTAATATTTTCATCAATATTTTCAATTATCAATCCTATGGTTTCTTTATCTATCATTTTGGACCTTTGTTATATTTTCTACTATTTTAAAATCACTTAATATCTTAATTATATTATTAACATCTGAGTTGTTATTATTAAGCTTGAAATCAAAATACATTTTTTTATTGTCATTAAATAAAACGCTATAAGATGAATTTGAATTTTTACTTTCCTGTAATAATTTATACCAAGCCCATTCTCCTTTATATGATTTTGTGTAATTTACATTAGCATCTAAATAAGAATACGCAGTGAAATCAAAACTAGTTCCATTGTTAAATTCATCAGTTATAACATCTAATTTTGTATGCAATGTGTGATCATATATAATAGAAGTATCATTATACTGAACTTTTACAAAAGAAAAATCGGCACTTAAGTCAAGACTTTGTAAAGTAAAGCGCACTCTCATTACATCATTTGCATTTAACATTAACTCTGATAAATTACCAGCCTTAGTAATAAAATCCAAAAATTCTTTAGAAAAAGTTAATCTTGAGCTAAATTTAGAATTAATAGAGTAAACATTTTTTCTTTTAATTAGAACATTTGTCAAATATTTCTCATAAAACTTATTTAAAATTCCATTTTTACCAAAGAAATTTTTAAAAGAATCTATACTCAAATCTTGCGAACTTAATAAATTAAAAGGATAAAAAGGAGCTATATCATTAACAAATGGTGTATAAACTTCATTTAACCAAACAGTATTAAACAAAGAAACTCCATGGTTTTCTATAATACTCCAAGCATACAAAGAAAGAGTTGCATAGTATTTTTCCAATTCACTTGGTAAATTTTTAATATTTTGTTCAAGAGAACTAAATGGGTCGCTAGAATCTTTACTATCGCTTAAAGCGTATTTTATTTTTTCCTCAATAGTTTGCGAGTTATTTGTTGTAAAGTCAGTTATTTTTTTATGAATATTAGACAAATCTGTATTTATTAATTCCATAGTTTTTTGATGACTTCCAACATCCAAACCTACAGCAGTAGCACCTGTATTTAAAATAGAATTTTGTTCTATAATTTTATGATATGCATCAAATGAATTAGTAATCCCCATAAAACTTGTCTTTATTTCAGCAGCATTGATACCAAGATTATATGCTTGAGTTAGTAAAGCAGCATCATTAAGATTAGTATTTACACTAACGATTTTTATAAAATTCATTAAAGGATTTTCTTTTTTAGATAGTATATTAAGTTCATTTAACATAGAACTTTTGGAAATAAACTTTTTTGGTGCAAGTGAATTTAAAATTTCTTGCCATTTATTTTGATATTGCGTTAAATAAATTTTAATAATTCCCATTGCCATATTACTTCTATTTTCAGAATTTGACAAATCATTTAAAATCCACGAATCAATCTCAATGGCTTTATCTATTTTTACATTTAATGTTTGCAAAAAGTCAGCCATACCTCTTTTTGTGTAAATTTCTTCAATACTATCAATTTTAATAGAATCTGAGAAAACATTGTTAGCAGCAAATCCTAATTCATTTTTAAAATTATATACTTTATTTTTTTTATCTAGAATGATAAAGTTAAGTAAAGTATATATTCTTTGAATTTTTGCTACATTATATAGTTTTTCAATAGATAATTTAACCGAAATATCATCTTGCTGAGAAGTACTTAAATCAATCTTTTGAAGTTCATCGATACCAGATAGAAAATTTTCTTTAGAAATTTTATATTTTTCTAAAAAATTCCAATTTTCATTAATCCATATTTTTAATAAATCTTTATCAAGATATTTTTGCTCAAACAATGATTTATATACATATAAAGTTTTAATTAAGTTATCATAATTATCGTCAGTTTGTAATATTATTTCCATTTCTTTTAATAGGGTATTTTTCAACACATCCTCACTAATTTTATAATATAAATTTTGTGCTTTTTGGAAACCTTTATATGTTATATTTAAACTAAAATATTCAAATAAACTCGTCTTTTCAATTAATTGTGGATATACACTTAGTATATTTCTTAAATCAACTAGCAATTTTGCTTTCTCTTCTATACTCATTGTGGAGTAATCTTGTATATTTTCTAACAAAAAAGAAAGATTATTATAAACACTTTGAGATATTTTCTTTTCTTGTTCAGTTTTGAGAATAAAATAAGATGAAGTAAAATAAGTCATGCAACTCAAAAATATAGTCAAACTTACAAGTGATATTTTTTTATAAAAATTTTTAATTTGGCTTAAAGATGTATCTTTAAAAATAATATCTTCAAGCAAGGACCGAACAAAATAACTTTGCTTGCTAAAAGATGGTTTTGCTTGAGCTAATGGTTTTTTTATATTATACTTCTCACAAATTACATCAAGTATAAAATTTCTTGGCACATTTTCTTGATAAGCACTAACATAATACACCCCTCTTAAAATCGAACTATTTTTCAAAATATTTTCATTTTGTAACTGTATAATAAAATCTTTACTTAACGCAAATAAATTATCCAACTGCTTTAAAAATAAATAGATTTTATTTTTTTCTTCTATAGTATATATAGAAGAATTTTTATCAACAAAACGCAAAAATAACGACTGACTTATCTCTTCAAAAAACTTTTGAATATCCTCTTCTTTAAAATATTCTGCAAAACTTATACCAAAAGCTTTTTTTGGAATTTTTTCATTAAAAATATCAAAAAACTCTCTCATGCCTTCTATTAAATCTAATTTTGAAAAAACAACATAAACAGGTAATTGCATACCTAAAATTTTTTCACATTCATGTACCCTTTTTGTTAAATAACGAATTAAATTATTAGAATACTCTTTTGTGCCTTCCAAAAATAATCGAGTATCAATTATCAAGACAACACCATTTAATTTACTATGAAAATAATTCTTATTTAAAAATTTTAAAAAATTTTGCCAAATACTCTTTTTAATCAAGAAATCTCTATTTTTCTCTATATCATCTTCGGGTAATTCATCACTACTGTTAGGATGAAAAAAATCTTCTTGAGAAAAATAATTTCCCTCAGTATCAAGCAAAGCACCTTTTTTAGAAACATATAAACTAAAATTATTAGTAGACTTATGCATCTTTTTATATGATTCTAAACTATCACTCAAGGGATATTCTATATCAGAATAATTTATAAAAGTACTTTTACCTGCTCCTTCATTTCCTATAATAATAACAAGGGGTAAATTTTTAGTATTGATATCTTTTTTCCATGTCTGCTTAGCATCTTTTATTGCAATAAAGAAATTTCTTTTTGCTTTATACAAAAATTCATTAGCTTCTTTTTTAATTTCTTTAAGTCTTATTCTTTTATCATCCTTAAGAGATTTTATAAAATTGCTTAAAGGTTTTAAGAGAAAAAACAAAAAAATACAACACCAAAATATAAAAATTATCCCAAATCTTAAATAAGGATTGCTAAAAACATAAATTTCATTAAATGCAAATAAAGAGCCATAAGACCAAAAAAATAAACTTAAAATAACTAAAACAACAAGTATTAATGTAATTATAAAAATTTTAGATTTTAAAACTTGCATAATTTTTTGAAACATATTTTTTTCCTAATACAAATTCAAATAATTTTTTATTTCTATTTATTAATTTTATATTATTTTTACTTATTTTGTATTAAAATACAAAAAACTTTTAATATAAAATATAAAGTTAATTTTATAATCAAAGGAAAAATATGGCACAACCAGCATACATCAAAATCGAAGGTTCAACCCAAGGACTTATTTCAAGTGGTGCTTCTACAGAAGCAAGTATAGGTAATCGCTATCAAGCAGGACACGAAGATGAAATTATGGCTCAAGAAATTTCTCATATTGTAACAGTTCCAGTTGATCAGCAAAGTGGACAACCATCAGGACAAAGAGTTCATAAGCCTTTTACTTTTACTTGCTCTCTAAATAAAGCAGTTCCTCTACTTTATAATGCACTTACAAAAGGCGAAAGACTTCCAAGTGTTGAAGTTCATTGGTTTAGAACATCAACAAGTGGTGGACAAGAACATTTTTTTACAACTAAATTAGAAGATGCTATCATTACGGATATTACTTTAGTAATGCCAAATGCTCAAGAAGCAAATAATCATGATAAAACAGAACTTTTTAAAGTTTCTTTAAATTACAGAAAAGTTATTTGGGAGCATACAGCAGCTGGAACAAGTGGAAGTGATGATTGGAGAGAGGCAAATTCATAACACAATAAGCCCATTGTTTGATAATGGGCTTATTATATGCTATTGAGCATCCTTATCCTTTCATTAAAAACAACCCCAATAAATCCCAATATGAACAAAGGTTTTTTTAATGAATGCAAATAACTCTTATCTTAATTTAAAAATTAACAAACTTGATTTTAAAATCACAAAAGCCGTTATAAAAGA
>NZ_JBMJAR010000025.1:0-8654 GCF_049221845.1 Campylobacter sp. GB48 | reverse complement strand
AATATGTGTTGGGATATTTTTAGAAAAACCTTTCAAAGAGATATAGAGTTAGTCAAAAAAATCAACATTACAACCTATAATGCCACAGAAGGTGGAGCTAGGATAGAAGGAAGTATAGAAAAATCTTTTAAAGAATTATGTGAAAATTTATTAAAAGAAAATAAGCCTTTATTTGAAAAACTACAAACTTTAAGTAAAAAAGAAATTCAAGATAAAAAAGATAAGATTGATGAGTGCTTGAAGAGGATTGTTATTTTAGGAAGAAGTTACATCAACGAGTGTGAAATTTTAAAATCAGATCTTACTCGGTACTTAGAAAATTTAAATTTTGAAAGTGAAGATTTTAATCCTCTAAGTCAAAGAATTTATCAAATGAAAGCTAGATTTGAGAATGAAGAATTTAAAAATTATTTCTTAGATCTCATTCGTTCAATATTTTTTCATTTCGAATATAAAATTGCACAAAACTATATAAAAAACCCTGCAAACATAGAAGAAGAATATACAAAAAGAAAAGAATACATAGAAATTCATATAAATTGGATTGATTTTATCTTGCCTCATATAAAATTACAAATCCAAGCCATTGAAGAAGGTCTCTCATGAACACCTATGAAGCTAATTTTAATAAAAACTTAGGGGCATTGGAAAGTTATAATGCTACTCTAGCTGATAAAATAGAAGATGTAAAAACAAATGAGCGTTTTGAAGTATTTGCAGGAAAAAGTACTTTTGATATCAATATATATGATCATGAATTAAAACAAAGTTTATATGATAATCCTGAAAAATTCTTTGATGAAAAATATAATGAAATTTATACTAAATATGAAAGATATCCTGTTTTATTTTTTTATGGTCTAGGTAATGGTTTATTATATAAAGCTTTGTTAAAAAATGAAAATCATAAAAGTATAATAGTTTTTGAACCTAATATTGAAATACTTTATATAGTTTTTCATCTAATAGATTTTAGTCAAGAATTAAAAGATAAAAGATTGTATGTGGTGGATACAAATGATTTTGATATGGATGATATTATAAATTTTTTAATGGGAGAGCTTTTTGTTCGAAATTATCTTTACGATAGCAAAATTTTATCTTTAAATTCCTATTATAATCAAAATAAAACACATATAGAAGAATTAGAAAAAAAATTAAATGAAAAAATTATGTATGTTTTTAATGCTCAGGGAAGTACCAGAATAAGCAAATTTCAAGTAGATCTCAAACAATGCATTTATAATACCGCAAAAATGCTAACTAAACCATTATTCAAAGAACTACTTAATCAAAGAAAAAACAAAAACGACAATGCTATTATAGTTGCAAGTGGACCTAGTCTTATAAAGCAACTTCCCTTGTTAAAAGAATATGCTAATAAAGCAACTATCATAAGCACCGATGGAAGTTATCCTATACTAGCAAAATACAATATAAAGCCTGATTATGTTATGTGCTTAGAAACAAATAAACTTTCAAGTGAGTTTTTTAATAATAATTTTGGAGAATTTGACAAAAACATCACCTTCATTATTACCGCATCAGCAAATCCTAAAACTATAAATTATCTAGATAAAAATGAAAAAAAATATCTTCTTGTTTTAAAACCATCTGCTGTCTATACGCATAAGCATCTTATAGATAACTTTGGATGCCTAGGGGGATTAAATGTTGCATCTATGGGCTATGAATTCGCCATAAAACTA
The DNA here is from genome assembly GCF_049221845.1 of Campylobacter sp. GB48. Taxonomy (NCBI): domain Bacteria; kingdom Pseudomonadati; phylum Campylobacterota; class Epsilonproteobacteria; order Campylobacterales; family Campylobacteraceae; genus Campylobacter; species Campylobacter sp. GB48. The sequence goes on along the minus strand of NZ_JBMJAR010000025.1, from coordinate 6,945 downwards.
GAATGTCGTAATATTATATTAATAGGTCAAGATTTAGCCTATGATGAAAATGGAAATTCTCATCCTATGGAATTTTTATACGACTCTAATTTAGATACATATAGATATAAACACATAAAAACATTAGCTTACGGAGGTAAAGGAGAGGTTTGGACACATAATACTTGGAAAACCTATATACAAAGTTATGAATTATATATAAAAGAAGCTTTAAAGAATAATATAATCACTTACAATTCCACAGAAGGTGGGGCAAGGATAGAAGGAACTATAGAAAAACCTTTTAAAGAAATATGTGAAAATATTTTAAAAGAACCGAAAAAAACTTTTTCACACTTACATAACTTGCCAAAAAACGAGCAAATTTTATTTGCAAAACAAACTCTCCAAAATTTTACCAATTTAATTAAATTTGGAAAAAGTAAAATTTATCAATGCCAAAAACTTTTAAAACCCATACTAAAAGTTATCAATCAAACTAGATACCATATAGATTTAAAAACTATTGATTTTATTAAAATTTTAAAAACCAATGATGAAATTCACAAAATTAAAGAATTTCTAGAAGATGAGAAAATGGCTGTATTTTCTGACCAGCTAGTTGCAGCTTTAGCTTTAATAGAACTTGAACTTGCAAAAATTTCTTTAATGAGTGCACATACCCAAGAAGATAAAAAAATTCGTATGATTATTTGGCTTATCAAACACGAAGAATGGCTTAAAATTGTTATAGAAACTTTAGAATCTCAAATAAAAATCATGGAAGAATCATTACACAATTTAAAAAACTTTATAGAGGAAAAATAATGAGTACTTATAAGGAATTTTTTAATAAAAACCTAGGAGCATTGGAAAGCTATAATGCTACTCTAGCTGATAAAATAGAAGATGTAAAAACAAATGAACGTTTTGAGGTATTTGCAGGAAAAAGTGCTTTTGATATCAATATATATGATCATGAATTAAAACAAAGCTTATATGATAATCCTGAAAAATTCTTTGATGAGAAATATAATGAAATTTATACCAAATATGAAAGATATCCTGTTTTATTTTTCTATGGTCTAGGTAATGGTTTATTATATAAAGCTTTATTAAAAAATGAAAATCATAAAAGTATAGTTGTTTTTGAGCCTAATATTGAAATACTTTATATAGTTTTTCATCTAATAGATTTTAGTCAAGAATTAAAAGATAAAAGATTGTATGTGGTGGATAAGTATGAAAAAGCTTATCTAAATGACTTTTTAGGCAAAGAATTGCAAGTAAGAAATTATTTACAAAACACACAACTATTTACACATTCTTCCTATTACAACAACTATAAAGAAATTCCTTTTATAGAGAAAAACATTCAAGAGCTTTGCTCTTATCTTATTACAGAACTTGGAAATAATTCCAAAGACTCCATCCAAGGCATCACCCAACTTTTACACAATCTACCTTATCAATTAGCAAACCCTAGCTTAAAAGACTTGCTAAATCAAAGAAAAAACAAAAACGACAATGCTATTATAGTTGCAAGCGGACCTAGCCTTATAAAACAACTTCCCTTGTTAAAAGAAAACGTAAATAAAGCAACTATTATTTGTGTTGATGGTAGTTATCCCATACTAGCGAAATATAATATAAAGCCTGATTATGTACTATCTTTAGAAAGAACGGAAATAATTTCTGAATTTTTTAATAATGATTTTAAAGAATTTGATAAGGGTATATTATTTATTTTAGTTAGTCTTATACATCCTAAAACCATAGAATATTTAAATAAAAACAATAGAAAATTTATATTGGTACACAGACCATTGCCTTTTGCACAAAGTTTAAATATGGATGATTATGGGTATTTAGGCACAGGTATGAGTGTAGCCAATATGGCTTATGAACTAGCTGTAAAGCTAGGTCATAAAAATATTATCTTAATAGGTCAAGATTTAGCCTATGATGAGAATGGCAATTCTCATCCTAAAGACTATGTCCATGGAAAAGAAAGCGAAAATGATAGAAAACAAGGTTTATTTATTACTGCTTATGGTGGTAATGGTAAGGTTGAGACAAACTATTGGTGGAAAATTTTTAAAGATATATTTGAAAAAGACATAGTTTTATCTAAAAACACATTAAATATAAATACTTACAATGCTACTGAAGGTGGAGCTAGAATAGAAGGAAGTATAGAAAAATCTTTTAAAGATGTTTGTGAAGATTTGTTGAAAGAAGATAAGGTTTTGTTTGAACTTCCAACTAAAAATAAAACAAATATAAACATTACAAATATACTTGAGAAAAAAATACAAAAAATTTCAAACATTCTTACTGAAACTGATATGTTTTATAATAATTTAATTTTATCTTTAACTCATATTAAGACACAAACAATACAAGAATTAAATTTTAAAGAAATTTTAACAACAAATGAAAGTCTTCATATCCTTAAAGCAAAAATAGAAAATATGATAGAACTTGGAGAAATATTAAATCCTGCTTTAAAAAATATAGAACTTGAACTTGCAAAAATTTCTTTAATGAGTGCACATACCCAAGAAGATAAAAAAATTCGTATGATTAATTGGCTTTTAAAACACGAAATATGGATACAAGAAGTAAGTAAATTTTTAAAAATTTTATTAAATATATTACAAAAAGATAGACAATGAACACTTTCTCAAAAAACACTCAAAATCTTTATAAAAATCATCCCGTATTATTTATTTATGGTTTAGGAAACTATATAAAAAATTTATTTCAAAATGAAAAATTAAAATATCTTGTAATTTTTGAAGAAGATAAAAATACGATTGATAATTTTTTCCAACAAGCATATATCACATCTCTTTTAAAAGAAAATAAATTATTTATTTTTAATGCCAAAGAATTTGATTTTAACAAAGCCAAAGATTTATTTTTACAACAAAATTTTATGTTTTATAGCAAAATCGTTCAAATAATAGAATTTAAAAAATCTTATTTAATACAAACCATAGAAAACAATATTCACAGAGCAATTGAAAGTATTTTAAATGGTCTACAATCAAGTCAAGAATGCGAAGTTTATATAGAACATTTTTGTAAAAATCTTCCAAAAATATTATCTCATTCTAGCACTCAAAATTTTCTAAATACACATAAAGCTAAACAAAAATATGCAATTATAGTCGCAAGTGGTCCGAGTTTAATCAAACAGCTTCCTTTGCTGAAAAAAATTCAAAATAAAGTCAATATATTTTGTGCTGATGGTTCTTATACTATCTTGCATAAATACGGGATAAAACCTGATTATGTATTTTGTATAGAAAAAGATACTATTAATGGTAAAGAAAAAATAGGATCTTGGAATTTTTTTGATAATAATTTTGGAGAATTTGACAAAAACATACTATTTATTTTTACCGACACTGTTCATCCAAAAACCATCAAACTCTTAGAAAATAATAATAGAAATTATATAATCACTCTATCTATAAATCCATTGTCTACTAGCTTTGAATTTCACGACTTTGGCTATTGCGACTTAAGCTTTAATTCAGTAGCAAATTTAGCTTATAATTTTGCAATATCTTTAGAATATAAAAATATCATACTAATAGGACAAGATCTGGCTTTCGGAAAAGATGGTAACTCTCATCCGAAAGAATTTTTACATGGAACAGATTCAGATTCTTCGTGCTATGAGCATATTAAAACTATAGCTTATGGTGGCAAAGGAAAAGTCTTTACACAAGCGGCTTGGCTTTTATACAAAGAAAAATACGAATATGATATCAATCTTAATAAACACATCATTAAAACTTATAACGCCACTGAAGGTGGAGCAAGGATAGAAGGAGCTATAGAAAAACCTTTTCAAGAGCTTTGCGATAAAATTATAAAAGAAAATACAATAAAACAAGCACAAATACTACCTTTACCTGATAAACACTCTATTTATACTAATCTAAAAAAAGCCTTAAATCATTTTAAAATAATTAGTCAAACTTCAAAGAACTTTTTAGATGATTCTAAAAAAATTATTAAAAAAATTCAAAATATATCTTTACAAATAAATTCTCTACCAAAAAATTTAAGCCTAGAAGAAAGCTTAAAATCAATTGATTTTAATCAAATAAATATCCTGCAAAAAGAAATTAAACTATACAAAGAAAAACTTTATCAAAACAAATACTTCTCTACAATTTTATTAAGCTATATGTATGCTAATGAATGTAATTTTATACATTTAGAATGTTTAGATATAAACATTCCAGAAAAAACAAAAATTAATCAACTAACTTATATAGTCAATCATGAAAGACACATCAAAGAGATAGTAAATTTAATAGAAAAACAGCATTCTATAATAATTCAAACAACAGCCGATATTCAAGAACTAATATCAAAGGATTTTTCATGAATGAACTTTTCTTAAAAAACACTCAAGCTTTATTTGAAAAAGACCAACCTTTAGCTTTAAAATTAAGAGAACTTAAAGAGTGTAAACAATTTGAACTTTTTCAAGGAAGTAGTGATAATCTAGATATCAATATATTAGACAAAAAGAGAAAAGAATTTATTTACAAAGATCCTATAAAAGAATTAAATGAGAATTTAAATTTATTCAATGGAGAGTATTTAAGATATCCTGTTTTATTTTTTTATGGCTTAGGTAATGGAATTTTATATAAAGCTTTACTTTCTAATCCTATAAGAACTCATTTGATTATTTTTGAAGAAGAATTAGAGATTATTTATTTAGTTTTTCATTATTTAGATTTAAGTGAAGAAATAAGAAGCGAAAGGATAATTTTGTTTTATATGCCGAGTATAACTTACGCTCAACTTGATGTTTTAATGGATTATCCTACTGTAAAAAACTACTACATGATCTACAATCTTTTTACACATAGTAATTTTTATAACTTCTATAATATTAACAATCTCAATGAAAATATTATCAAAGCTATCAAAACTAACCATACAAGACATGGAAATGCACCAAGCGATTCTCTACAAGGGATAAGTCAGCTTTCAAGAAATTTAATACCGCTACTAACCAACCCTAGCTTAAAAGACTTGCTAAAACAAAGAAAAGGTAAAATAAAAAATGCTATTGTAGTTTCTACTGGTCCATCTTTAATAAAGCAATTACCTTTATTAAAAGAATATGCTAACAAAGCTAGTATTATATGTGCTGATAGTGCTTATCCTATACTAGCAAAACATAATATAAAGCCTGATTATGTATTAATGCTTGAAAGAAGTGAATTGGTAAGTAAATGCTTTGATAATGATTTTAAAGAATTTGATAAGGATATATTGTTTGTCTTAGCTAGCTTAGTACACAAAAAAACTATAGAGTATTTAAAAAGAAATAATAGAAAATTTATGCTAATACACCGAGGATTGCCTTTTGCAAGAGCAATAAATTTAAACGACTATGGTTATATTGGAGGTGGTATGAGTGTAGCCAATATGGCTTATGAACTAGCTGTAAAGCTAGGTCATAAAAATATTATCTTAATAGGTCAAGATTTAGCCTATGATGAGAATGGCAATTCTCATCCTAAAGACTATGTCCATGGAAAAGAAAGCGAAAATAATAGAAAACAAGGTTTATTTATTACTGCTTATGGTGGTAATGGTAAGGTTGAGACAAACTATTGGTGGAAAATTTTTAAAGATATATTTGAAAAAGACATAGTTTTATCTAAAAACACATTAAATATAAATACTTACAATGCTACTGAAGGTGGAGCTAGAATAGAAGGAAGTATAGAAAAATCTTTTAAAGATGTTTGTGAAGATTTGTTGAAAGAAGATAAGGTTTATTTAAAACCAATCAAAATCACTCAAAATAAAATAGGCAAAAACTTAAAAATAGCCAAAAAAAATATAGAAAAAATGATCCTTATCAATCAAAATAATATTAAAAAATTAGAAAAAATTTTAGAAAAAATTTTAATAAGCAAAAAAACTTTAAAAATCAAAAAACTTTTTTCTCAAATTGATACTTTTAAAAAATTATTAAATAAAAAATCTAATGGCGCATATGAACTTTACCCACATATCTTATATCATCATGAACTAAGAATAAATAAACTCTTATGCAAAAATCCAAAAAATAAATACGAGCAAGAACAAATTACACAAGATCTCTTAGACGAATACGAAGAAACTTTCAAAATACTTTTACATCTTTTAAATGTATTTGACAATTATATAAAAGACGATACTATAGAATTTTTTCAACTAGCAAGGTAAAATCATGAATGAACTTTTCTTAAAAAACACTCAAGCTTTATTTGAAAAAGACCAACCTTTAGCTTTAAAATTAAGAGAACTTAAAGAGTGTAAACAATTTGAACTTTTTCAAGGAAGTAGTGATAATCTAGATATCAATATATTAGACAAAAAGAGAAAAGAATTTATTTACAAAGATCCTATAAAAGAATTAAATGAGAATTTAAATTTATTCAATGGAGAGTATTTAAGATATCCTGTTTTATTTTTTTATGGCTTAGGTAATGGAATTTTATATAAAGCTTTACTTTCTAATCCTATAAGAACTCATTTGATTATTTTTGAAGAAGAATTAGAGATTATTTATTTAGTTTTTCATTATTTAGATTTAAGTGAAGAAATAAGAAGCGAAAGGATAATTTTGTTTTATATGCCAAATTTTAATCTTTTGACAAATTTTCTAGATCAAAAAGGCTTAAACACTTTACTTAAATTATACGATTTACATCCAAAAACTACTTTTTATATTAATAATTATAAAAAGAACATCTTAAACACCAACACCTTACTATTAAAAACAATTAAATATATAGTGGATATAAAAGGAAATTCTCCATTAGACTCCTTCGAAGGCATCACCCAACTTTTACACAATCTACCTTATCAATTAGCGAACCCTAGTTTAAAAGATTTACTAAAACAAAGAAAAGATAAAATAGAAAATGCTAT
>NZ_JBMJAR010000024.1:0-9535 GCF_049221845.1 Campylobacter sp. GB48 | reverse complement strand
ATCCAAAATAATTATACGCTTTATACTCTTGTAGTGATAATTTTTCAACTTCTGGAGGACCAAGCAATACAAGCCCTCTAGAAGTTTCAAGATCATAAGTAAGATAAAATATGATAACAATAGCCATAAAAAAGATAATAAAAGATATTAAAAAATAAGATTTTACAAATTCTTTTATATTAATCTTAATCCAATAATTTATAATAAAAAAGGCAATAAGAATACTTAAAGTTATAAGATAAATTCTTACAGTAGTAAAACTAGCAATAAACAAAATCAAACCCCAGCCAATAGAAAGTGCAATACTATCTCCCATTTAAACTCCTGTATTATAAAGCACATTATAAGCTTTATCTTTAAAATCAAGTTTAGTGATAAAATCTTTACTATAAAGTCTAAAATCCAAACCATAAGGAGTGAATTTTTGATAGTCTTTAAATAAATATATACATCAAATACACACTTGCAATTAATATAATAATATTACACACAAATCCCATAAACCAACTTAATTTTTTGCGTTTTTCTTTTATGCTATAACATTTAAATAAATAAGCTTGCAATAAACAAGGAAGTATAAAAAATGTGATTGTAAAAAAAAACATAGTTATACAAGTCAAAAATCCAAAATAATTATATGCTTTATATTCTTGCGGTGACAATTCTTTAGCTTCTAGAGAGCTAAGTAATGCAAGATCCCTAGAAGTTTCAATACCATAGGTAAGATAAAATATGATAACAATAGCCATAAAAAAGATAGTGAAAGATATTAAAAAATAAGATTTTAAAAATTCTTTTATATTAATCTTAATCCAATAATTTATAATAAAAAAGACAACAAGAACACTTAAAGTTGTAAGATAAAATTTTATATTAGTAAAAGCAAGAATAAATCCAAATAAACCCCAAAAAATAGAAAGTGTAATACTCTCTCCCATTTAAACTCCTGTATTATAAAGCACATTATAAGCTTTATCTTTAAAATCAAGTTTAGCGATAAAATCCTTACTATAAAGTTTAAAATCCAAACCATAAGGAGTGAATTTTGATAGTCTTTAAAGATGTTAATACATCACATACACACCCGCCATTAATATAGGATTACACACAAATCCTATAAACCAACTTAATTTTTTGCGTTTTTCTTCTGTGCTATAACATTTAAATAAATAAGCTTGTAATAAACAAGGAAGTATAAAAAATGTGATTACTAAAAAAATAAAAGTTATACCACCTAAAAAATCAAAATAATTATGTGCTTTATATTCTTGTGGTGATAATTTTTCAATTTCTGGAGGACCAAGCAATACAAGCGATCTAGAAGTTTCAAGATCATAAGTAAGATAAAATACGATAACAATAGCCATAAAAAAGACAATAAAAGATATTAAAAAATAAGATTTTACAAATTCTTTTATATTAATCCTAATCCAATAATTTAAAATAGAAAAGACAATAAGAACGCTTAGAGCTATAAGATAAAATTCTATAACACTGCAAGCAAGAATAAATCCTATCAAACCCCAAAAAATAGAAAATGCAATATCTTCTCCCATTTAAACTCCTGTATTATAAAGCACATTATAAGCTTTATCTTTAAAATCAAGTTTAGTGATAAAATCCTTACTATAAAGTCTAAAATCCAAACCATAAGGAGTGAATTTTTGATAGTCTTTAAAAATTTTCATATATCACATAAACACTTGAGATCAATATAGGAACATTACACACAAATCCTATAAACCAACTTAATTTTTTGCATTTTTCTCCTGTACTATGGCATTTAAATAAATAAGCCTGTAATAAACAAGGAAGTATAAAAAAAGTGATCACTAAAAAGATAATGGTGATACCACTTAAAAATCCAAAATAATTATACGCTTTATACTCTTGTAGTGATAATTTTTCAACTTCTGGAGGACCAAGCAATACAAGCCCTCTAGAAGTTTCAAGATCATAAGTAAGATAAAATACGATAACAATAGCCATAAAAAAGATAATAAAAGATATTAAAAAATAAGATTTTACAAATTCTTTTATGTTAATTCTCATCCAATAATTTATAATAGAAAAAGCAATAAACACAACTAAAGCTGTAAGATAAAATTTTATGATAATAACAATGGATAGCAACGAACCTACAAAAATAGAAAGCGTAATACTATCTCCCATTTAAACTCCTGTATTATAAAGCACATTATAAGCTTTATCTTTAAAATCAAGTTTGGCAATAAAATCTTTACTATAAAGTTTAAAATCCAAACCATAAGGAGTAAATTTTTGATAGTCTTGATAATCTTGATTGTAAATATAGTATTGTTTAGTTTTTGGGGATTGTAGGATGTCTTTAAAGGTTATTTCAACAAAAGTATCTTGTACTACATCATTATACCTATAAGTTCCCATTTGATATAAAGAACCTTCTATACTGAAACTCTTTTCATTAAAATCCCAAGCTCCAACAGGTTGCCCTAGCTTGATAAAATTTCCATCATCATCAAATTCATGCCCTTGATCTAAAAAATCAAAGCTATCATAAACATAAACAAGCATTTCATCAACGCGGTATGATACCTTTTCTCTATCTCCTTGAATTTCTTTTTTAATGCTTAATTTTGAAGGAACAAAATTAAAAGAAAATTTACCACTACAAGCATAAAGAGATAGATCTTGCATGAGTTCATCATAAGTTTGCTCCAAAGTCTCATATGTATTATAAGTAAGTCCAAATGGCGATGTCGCAAAAATAAATTTATCAAGTCTAGCATAAGAAAAATCTACCTTAAATTTCTCTGCAATATTTATACCTAAATTTTGCCAAATTTGTCTGAAAAACTCATCATCACCCACACCTATATATTGACAATTTAGAGTATCAAGCTCATAGGGCTTACAGTCTAAAACGCGTTTATAATCTTTTGAAATTTCATCATTTTCTTTAATGATGATATAAGATTCTTCATTTTTATCGCTTCGATTTTCTTTTATATCGATGGCAAAATCAAATTTATATTCTCCTTGAGGTAAATTTTTTAATGTCAAAATATTATGAGTTTTTTGTAAGATTATTTCTATTTGCTTTGTAAAATTTTGAGTGTATATGTCTTCTTTTGTATGAAATTTTTTACTTAGTCTTTTTATTATAGGAAAATGAGAATAAAACTTATCCCAATCTAGCGTAGCGTAGAATTTAATAGAACGCTTTTCTTCTCTTACTTCATTTGTTTTATTATCTACATGGCGTGAAAAACGCTCTGAATTTTGCCTTAGTCTTTTCATATCTTGGGTTTGTGTGTTTTTTGGATAAGGGGTATAATGTAAAATAAGGGGTTCTATACCTTTACTTTGTAAGAAATTTTGTATTTCTTTTAGTCTTTGTTCTGCTTGGGGATTATTAGGTTTAGTTTGCTTTATAGGGAGTTGATAGTTTTGTATAGTGTCTATCTTAGGGCTATTTTGCCACAATACTTGAAGCTGATAACTAACAGCCCAACCTAGTGTTGCTATTTCATTATTGCTTTTTTGATAGTATTTAAATTCATTATAACAACACTCTAATTCTGTAGGTAAAACTGTTTCATCATATTGTAAAGTGCTAAAATTTATATCATCAACATAAATTTGGTTTTTTAAAAATTTATTCATTAATACAACCTGTTAAAATAAGATTTTATCAAAAAAGTTTTTCATTTTTTATTTTATTTATTGCCTTATTATTTTAAAATTTTATTAATAATAATTTTTATTTAATCAGTAAATTAATTTAATACACTCTAGTATATTTATAAAGTTTCATATATTTGGTTTGTTTTTCATACATTAGTAGCCTCTTTCTTTTATTTTTTTCTTATATTCATCAATGCTATCACAACCTAATATTCTTCCATCTTTAGTAAACATACCTATTATCTAGCCAACTATATGTAAATAACCTTTATATAAAATATTTGTTGCAATTTCATAATATTGATATTCTACTTTTTGTATCTTTAACCCTATATTGCTCTCAACAAATTTTACTCTTACAACATAGTTTTTACCTTTAACTCTATCATAAATCTCTTGATTATAAATCACTTCTCTATTTTTTAAGTTCCCACACAAACTCTCAAATTCTTTAAAACTACTTTGCCATTCAAGAAACACAAAAGAACATCCAAACCAAAGAAGCATAAATAATGGATAAGGTAAAAATAAATAAAACTTTTTTAATTTTTTTATCAATATTAGAAAGTTTAAAAACAAGATAAAAAACAAGCTTTAAAAATAAATACACCCATATGGTAGAAAGTATAAATAAGCTAGTCCATCCAAAGAAAGGGAAAAGAAAAAAGGCTAAAAGAGTTAAATAAGTGATATTATAAAAAGTAAAGATAACAAGAAAAAGATAAAACAAAGCTTGTTTTATCTTTATAAAAAATTGTTTTTTTAAATTATTTGATTTTTTTATTGTTAAAATAAAGATGAAGTTTCATGTGTTATTAATCCTATTGTGATTTTACGTCTTTGTTTTATTCTAAGTTTAATATTACATCTATTTTATCTAACTTATTAGGGTTTTTATTTGACAAATTTTGAAAAGGTATAAAAAACATCCATATTTATAAATTATTACAAAATATTTCACAAAAATCATTATTTTACAAAACTATAATTAAATATATAATTTAAAAAAAACTAACAATAAAAACAAGTATTAAACTAATTTTATAACTTGTATACATCCAAAATTACTATCTTTTTATAAGACATAATACAATGGAGTTTTATAATTTAAAACTAATAGTTTTTATATTTTTAAAACTCCATTTTCTTATAGCTTTTATTTTACCAATATAATTATTCTTATAGGCACCATTCTCATTTTGCTTTAGAGGTAATTCTTCATATAGTAGAAACACTATAGAATTTTATCAAAAAAAGACTTTAATAAGCAATATAATCTTTATCTAAATTTGGGTAAATATTTCTAAGTTTTTCAATTCTAAAGTAATTTTTAAATCACGATGTTTATAAAAAATATATTTTTTCTTTACTCTACTGATTTATGTTTCATTTCAAAATATAACCATATCATCTTAATTTAGCAAGTCCTTCTATATCTCTAGATAGGTAATTTATTTATACAAATACCTCCTAGTTAGTTTATCAATCAATGTTCCTTGGCTAAATAAGAGATAATAGTTTTTATTAGCCAAGAAAGCACTAAATATATTTGAACTTATACGCCATTAAAATTATCACTTTTGCATTTTTTTTACTTAATGAATTTACATTTTTTGCAAATTCAAAAATAATACTAAAAAGTATAATAAAAAAATTTAAAATTCTTCATTTTACATCTTATGGTTATTCTACAAATTCGCCCTTAGTATTGATAAATTTTATTTCTTGATTTATCAATACTTTAGCTATATTGTTTTCAAAATTCCAAATTTTGTCAAATTGTGGTTCGATAATTTCACCTTTTTCGCTAATAAATCCATATTTATCATTAAATCTAATTTTTACAAAACCATTATTAAATTTTTCATCAATATAATCAAATTTTGGCTCTAAAATAGTGCGCAAATTATTATCTAAAAGTCCTATTTTATTATCAAGGACTATTTTATAATAGTTTTTACCAAACTCTTTAAATTCTTCAAATTTAGGTAAAATAAGCCAATTTAAATCCTTATCCATAATACCTATTTTGTTGTTTATAGAGGCAATAATAAAATTCTTATATTCTTGTATAAAATCAAAAGATAAATTGGAAGTAACTTTATTATCTTTCATATTAAAAATTTGATATTTACCCTCTTTTTCAACGAGCCAATATTTATCTGCTAATGTCGAAATATTATTAAAATAATTTTCATAAGCAAAATTGATTTCAAATAAAACATTAGCTTTTTCATCCAAAAAACCATATCGAGTGCCTTGTTTAAATTTAAAAGGATAATCGTCGGTATTTATATAATCAAATTTTGGTTCTAAAATAGTTTCACCTTTTTCATTAATAATACCTATTTTATCTTTTATGCTAATTTTATAAAGCTTATTAGAAAATTTATAAATTGAATTATATTGTGGCTTGATAATAAGTTTACCTTGCATATCCATAATGCCATAATATAAGCCATTGGAGATGATGAATCCTATATCTTTATCAAAATATTTTATGAGATAGTTTTGAGGCTTAACAATCCATTTTCTATAATTATCCATAATTCCAAATTTATATTTTTTTTCCACTTCAAAAAACTTTTGTCCTTTATCTGTAGATACATCTTTATTCGCCTCTTTTATTTTTCCAAGTTTAGAATCAGAAGTCGCAAGTGGTTCGATATAAAAAATACTATCAAAGTCAAAAGGTAAAACTAAATCACCCTTTGTATTAATAAGTCCAAATTTTTTATTTTTATCAAGTTTGACTTGCGCAAAACCATACCTAAAAGGAGTGACTGTCTCAAATTTAGCCGGGATAACAAACTCTCCTTTTTTATTAATATAACCTACTTTATTTTTATCACTAGCAAAACCAAGATTATTTGAAAAACAAGGTGATATATAATCAAATTTTATAGGTACGATAAGTTGTGCATTTTCATTGATAACTCCGTATTTTCCATTTAAGCTGATTCTTTGAGTATTATTATCACAACCATCGATTTTGTCAAATTTTGGATCTAAAATAAAACGATGATTTTTTATATCAAATATGCCTTGTTTACCTTGTAAAAATACTTGCAAAAGATTGTCGTTAAAAGTATATATATCATCAAATTTCGGTTCTAATATAAACTGTTTGCTTTTTATATCAAACAATCCTTGTTTTTCTCCAATTGTTACCTGTAAAATATCATTTTTTTTATAAGATACCGTGTTAAATTTAGGTTCTATAATTATTTGCGTTTCTTTATCAACTAAGCCTATTTTTGAATCTTTTTCCACCATAAATATCTTTTGATTATAACTTTTTTGTATACTATCAAATTGTGGCTCTAAAATCTTACCACTAAAACTTACAATACCATATTTTTCATTTTTACTAATAAGAATGATATTTTCAAGTTGTTCTATTTTATCAAATTCGGGTTCTATAAAAAAATCCCCTTTTGTATTAATAAGTCCAAATTTGCCATTTAATCTCACCTCGGCAAATCCATTTGTAAAATCGGATACAAAATCAAATTTAGGCTCTACAAGTATTTTGCCTTTTTCATCAACAAAACCCCATTTATCTTTTAGTTTAACCGCAGCAAATCCTTCACTAAAATTAGCTACATCATCATACTTAACCTTTACAACCATTTTGCCTTTTTCATCAACAAAACCCCATTTATCTTTTAGTTTAACCGCAGCATGACCATCAAAAAAACGAACTACAAAATCAAATTTAGGTTCAACTACTATTTTGCCATTTTCATCAATAAAACCACTTTTACCATCAATAACAATCCATTTAAGTTTTTCTTTGTTTGTTGAAATTACATAATCTGCTTTTACACTATGCCACTTATCGCAAAGTGTAAATTTGGGCTCTAAAATCATTTTTCCATCTAAAGCAATCAAACCGAATTTTTCATCTTTTTTAACCAAGAAAACACTATCACTAAAATAGCTTATATCATCAAATTGTGGTTTTATAATAAAATTTCCATCTTTATTAATAAGACCATATTTTCCATCTTGTACAACCCATGCAACTCCATTTTTAAAATCTAGAGCTAAATCAAATTGCGGCTCAATTTTAATTACGCCATTTTGATCTTTAAAACCAAAATGACTGTTATCAATAAATACTTTCCACCCATCCTCTTCATAAAAAATAGAACTATAATTTTTATTTAAAACATAGATTCCATACGCACTTAAAAATAATGATAAAAAAAGAGCAGCTAGAATTTGATTTTTTTTCATTTTATTCCTTCGTAGGCAACATTAATTAAGAAAAGCAAAATTCCAATGATTAGATTAATACTAAAGTATAGGATAAAATTTCTAGTTTCTGGTGTGCGTTCTCCATATTTATTAGTAAATTCATTTGATTTGAAACAATATAAAATCACAAACACGATTATAGGAATAATCAAAATATATAAAAGCTGCCACCATCCACTAATTCCTATATCATGCAATCTTCTTGCACCTATGGCAAAAATAGGCAACAAACTTGCGAACGAAAAAATATGATCAATGATTGGCAACCACCAAAAAAACGCCAAAGCCACACAAAGACTAACGAGGGTTTGCATGAGCATCACAGCCCAATAATCACCCCTATTAGTTCGCGTCTTAAAGTCAGTAGCTTGTTTCCAAAAATTCAAATAAAGTTCAAACATTTTAAAATCCTTTTATAAATTTAATAAATAATTCAAAATAAACTGAACAAATTCATCACTATCATTAGGACGTGTAATTAAATTATAATCATAATTTTACCAAAATATTTAATTCTATGCTTAACTTAAAAATCATTCTATACAAAAAAATATAGGACAAATCAAAGCTTTATTATTTAAATTTGCTAAAATATCATTTGTATTTGGCTCAAGTCATTTTATAGGACCTAGTTTAGACTGATAAGCTAAAATAAATTCATCAAAATGATCTTTTAATTTTTCCTTTAAAAGTTTTATATGATCATTTGCATGCTTTTCATATAAATCACCTTTATCAATAATACTTTGTCACAAAGAACGTGCTTAAAAAATCAAAGTTTTAGCATCAAAATTACTTTTCTTGGTTAAAATGTGCAAAACTATCATCTCATTGTAAAACTCATTTTTGTAAAAGATATCTATGGTTTTTATTTTTGCTTTAAATTTTCATTTTGTAAAACTTCTAAAGATAAAGTTACTGTGGTGCGAGAATGATACAGATAAAGTAGGGAAAGAATGATTTCATCATTTTCATTTAAGATATATTTTTTGCAAAACCTCTTTGGCAAAAGGAGACACGTAAAGATTAATAAAGTCAAATTTAAAGTCACTTGTTTTTACATTAAGCTTTTCACACAAGCTTTGTGTAAACTCATTGAGTGGAGATTTTTCACCCATTTGTTTATAATTTTGCCTCATAGCTTTTACGCGATATTTTGTAATAATCCATGCCACAAATCTTCTTATAAATTTATTCTTAATACCTAAAATACAAGGATCATTAAACATGTTTTTTAAAAAAGTTTCGCAATCTTGTAAATTTGTAGGTCAACTCATATTTAAAAATAAAACTAATTTTACTAAAAACCTTTTATTAATTATATTTTACTTTAGTGTAAATTTAAAATCAATTGTATCCATATATAATATTTGGTACTCTTTACTATCTTTTTCTAATATATATTAGAACGGAGTTTTATAATTTAAAGATGAATGTAGCAGGATAACATTAAGCTATTGAGCTTAGCCATTTCTTATTAAATTCTCAAGATTGCTTTCAATCTTTTCTTGTATTTTTATAGAATCAGCTTGTATTTTATCTACTTCAATATTTCCAACAATATCAGCAATAAATTCACTTAAATCTATTTCACTAAAATCTAACT
>NZ_JBMJAR010000023.1:0-9733 GCF_049221845.1 Campylobacter sp. GB48 | reverse complement strand
ATTAGAAAATATGAAAAAGAAATATTTGACATGGGATTTGAAAAAAGAGGTAGTTATTTTGTGGATTATTTTGATTATAGTTTTAATTATAATGGGTTTTTTGAGATTAATCTAGATGATTATTTTCTAAATAATTTGCATTCAAAAACTATAGATAAATTAAAATACAATGATGAAATAAAATTTGGAATCAAATATAAATACAATTTTATTAACACACCTAATATTCAATACACTAAAAGAAATAACCAAAGGGATGAAATTTATAATCCCTCTACTCTAGGAAAATACTATTTTCAAATAAACAAATATCACGAAGAAGTTTTTTTTGAACTTTTAAAACCATATTATCCTAGTATAAAAAATCTCCCTAAAGGATGGAGTAAAGAAATGGTTGAGAAAATATAATCTTATATTTTTTCTATATTCTCAATCAAACTACTGATGTTAGAATCAATTTTAATATTATGAGTTTGCAAGTCAAAAATTGCAAAAATAAAAAAGCTCAAAATACACCCAATAGGTATGATAACTAAGGCAAATTTCATAAATCTACGTTGAAAATACTGCCAAAAATTTTCTCTATTTGATCTATTGTAAGCCTTATCAAAAGCCGTCTCATCTGTTAAATTTATAAGAGGGGTTAAAGCTGATGCTATATTATTACAAAGATAAATAATTTTTTCTTCAACATCCTTTTCGTGAGAATATTTTCCTTTATATCCCAAAATTAAACAAACATATATAAATTCTAAAAAATCTTTATTTTTAGATGGATTAGACAGCCAAGAAAGTGCTATATCGTAAAAATTATCACCACCTAAAGTCTCATCAAACAATCTCACAGTTAATGTATGATTTGCCCAGGAACTATTAATGAACAAATCATTTTTCATTAAGCTTTCATCTATAAACACACACAAACAATATCTTAATTTTATAATATCTTTCTCATCATACTCTTTAAAAGTACTTAATTTTGAACTCCAAACTAAAATTTCATTTACAAGTTTTTCTTTTAAATTTTCTATATAAACAGTATCTAAAGAATGAACCTTGGATAATCTATAAACAAGTAAAAGAATTTCTAAGCAATTATCAACAACCTTATTAATCTCTAAACCTTTTAAATCACTTTCTAAAAGTAAAGATTTTTCTTTCAAATGTGATTCTTTTTGCATGTTACTCCTTAAAATACAGCCCACATTTTTATATCAGGATTTTTAATATTTGTTGTCAGATATAAACTAATAACATTTTCACCTTTAAAATGCTTAAATAACTCATCTTTTTTATCTATTTTATAATAAATATAGCCATTTAAATAAGGTATAGAAGAAGGGATATTGGAAATTTGCTCTATATTTATCCCTCGCAACTGTGTTGCTACTATATTTTTTATTCTACTTTGTGTATAAATTTTACTTTGAGTTTTAAAGTTATATAATAAATACTCATGATTAACATCCGCATTAATAGCTAAAAATAATTCAGCCTCTTTAATAATCGTAGGATTATCAAACAATAAATCATAAAATCCATTATCATTATTAACCACTTGAGCCATAGTATATTTTGGAGAAGTTATTTTTGCAAATAAAATTCTAAGTTGATTGATAAGTGGTAAAAAAGTACTAGTTAAGTTATCATGATTATATGCTATAAAATCAGAAAAAGAACTTTCAGCACTAAAGGCGCTAAGATCTCCTTGAAAATCAACTAGTTTCTCATATAAATTTTCAGGATGTATTTTATCTTTGTTAATCATATACGAAAAAATAAAATGCCATTTTTTTAAAAGATTTAGCGACAAATAAGTACTAAAATCTAAGGTATTTTTAGTTTGATCTATACCTTTAAACACTTCAGTAAGTACTTCTTTGTGTTGTTTAATAGAATGAGAAATTTCTTCCAAAAATGATCTAATATACGAAGATTTATTTAAATCCAAACAAGTAGGTATAAAGTTTTCATCTAAATCTATTTTTTTATTCAAATCAATACTTTTTATTTTTGCTATAGGAATTTCAAGCTCATCTGGAGTTTTACTACCTAAAAATCCTAATTTTAGTCTTAAACTAGCTAAAGTAATACTCATTTTTTCTTGTGAAAAAGTAATATTATCATCCTCGTATCCATCTTCCAAATCGGCATGTTTAAAAACATCATTAGCACTATCATCATACATTCTTGAAGCCACAACACTTCTTAAACTAATATATTTTGAATTAGGTATATTATTATGCAAAGATATATCTGCTATAGAAGATAACCCCATAGGAATTTTAATAACAATAATAGAATTTACCAAAGAATCGTAATTTACTTCTAAAGGATCAGGAAGATCATCTTGTTCTGGAGCATTAAAAATACTACCATCTTTAGCAATTCCAGAAATTCGTTTAAGCGCTATTTTTCCCTGCATTAGCATTTCATTAGAAAATTCTAGATCAAGTATTCCATATAAGTTATTAAAAATTGAAATTGTTTTGAGATTGATATTTCTTTCAAAATATCGTTCTTGTTGCTCAAAATGAATTTTATCAATATTTAGCCCATTAAACCAAGCTACTTTTAGCTTATCTGCCATTATATATTCCTTAGATTAAATATGTCTGATACCATCTTTTGTTATTTCAAATTTTAATGTTTTTTTAGTTCCAAAACCATTAGCATCATCCGTTTTTGCCCAAATTTTTGTTATCTTTTTAGTTTTATTTGCAAATAAAACTAAAATACCAATATATGGCACCTCTTCATCTACAACTTTAAATGCAACAATATTGTCTTTAGGAGCAATCTGTAATCTAATCGAATCAATTTTATCCTTTCCAAGTATCGCATCTTCTCTGGTAATCAACTCTAAATCACTAGCTTTTGCAAATTTATTTACATCCTTCAACTGGTATACAATAACTGTTAAAGGCACATCATCATTTCTACTATTTAAATTAGAATTTTTCACATTATCAATTTTTACACTTACAACGCTAGAACAAGAACTTAAAAACAATCCTACAAGCAATATAATAAAAATCTTTTTCATTTTCATCCTTAAAATAATACTTAATAAATAACTATCATAATTTCTCTTTTTTTATTATAATTAAAAAAACTTTCAATAGTGCTTAGGAGAAAAAATGATTTTCTGTGATCATTATGAAGAAAATTTAGAAAACTTAGAAATATTTCATTTACTTGAAGAAGAAATGTCAAAATATAAAACATTGAATCATGAAAAAATACAATGGGATAAAGTATATGAATACTCATTAGATATTTTACAAAACAATTCGATGGATATGAAAATTTTTGCTTACTTTTCTTTATCATGTTTAGCATTAAATAATGAAGAATGCTTTAAAATATTTTTGGAAATCATAATTTTTACAGAAAAATTATTTCGAGAAAAACCCGAAAATATTAGTAAAATATCTACTACACTTTTAAATCAAAAAAGAAAGTATAAGCAAACCATTGATAATTTTATTAACGAATTTAACAAAATTTCACCAAGATGCTCACAAATCACAACTAAAAGTTTAAATGAATATTTTGAAAAATTACGCGAAATTTTAAATTGCAATTTTACTAAATTGAATATTAAAGAAGAAACAACGCAAGCTAAACAATCATCATTTAAATCTCCAGTTACGCAAGTAAATATTGATATAAAAAATACAAAGATTTCCAATCTTAACGATAGAGAATATAGAAGCCTACTAAACAACTTAGCAATCGAACTTTTAGAAAATGACTTAGAAAATACCAACGCATATTCACTATTTGCAGAAGCGACTTGGGGAAGATTAAAAACACTTCCACCACATTCAGATTTCATCACTAAAGTAAGATACCCTGATAAAAATTTAATAAAATTACTACTTGATAAAAATACAAATGAACTAGATCAAATAAAATGTTTTATCAATAATCTTTCACTTAATCCCTTTTGGATAGAAGGATTTAAACTATTTTGTGATTTTTTACATCATCATCAAAAAGAACATTCTTTAAAAATTTTAAATTTACTAATTTGCAATTTTATTCTCAAATTTAAAGATATTACCAAATTGAGATTTGATAATGGTGAATTAATGTGCAAAGAGGATACATTTAATTATTTTGTAAAACAAAGTCAAGAAATTAATAAAAAAACACATGTTGCATCATCTGATAAAAATAAAAAAAATAAAAAAATGGAACAATTACTCATTGATATAAACAATGAAAACTATAATAATTCTTTATTTTGCAATATAAATTCTTTAATAGCTATGGCACAAGTTTTTGAAACAAATAATATGAACAATAATGCAAAAATTATATACTTGCAACTAGTTGAGCTTATGGAAAAAACCTTATTGAAAGATTACTTAAATGATGAGTATAATTATGCAAAAAATAAAACTCATAAAAAAATGTAAACTTAGTTATTCTTTATTATTTTTTTGTATAATTAAGTATAAAAAATTATAAATTGAAGGAGATGAAATGTCTGATGGATCAAGTGCACCAAAAGAACGTATAAATATAACTTACAAGGCAAAAACAAACGGACAAAATGCAGAAATAGAACTGCCTTTAAAACTTATGGTGATGGCTAATTTAACAGGTAAAAATGAACAAAATTTAGAAGATAGAGAAATTGTATCTATCAATAAAATAAATTTTAATCAAGTTATGCAAAAACTAGATATAAAAACTCAATTTAACGTTAAAAATACTTTAGGTGGAGGCGCTGAAGAATTAGATATTAATCTAAAAATATCAAGCATGAAAGATTTTTCTCCTGATAATATAGCACAACAAGTACCAGAGCTAAATAAATTAATGCGTCTTAGGGAGGCTCTAATGGCTCTAAAAGGACCTATGGGGAATATACCAAATTTCAGAAAAGCAGTTTTAGAAGCCCTAAAAAATGAAAAAACTAAAGAACAATTGCTTCTAGAGATCAAAAAAGAAAATAATGAAGAGTAAAGGAAACATAATATGTCAAAAGAGCAAGTAATTGATACTCCAATTATTGAAAGTATTATGGAAAAAAGTAAATACGCTAGGAATGATGAATGTTACAGTATAGCAAAAAGAGGAGTGGCTGAATTTATTTCTGCAATCGTTGAAAGTGACAATGTAGAAGATAAAATTAATAAATTTGCACTTGATGAAATGATTGCTCATATCGATGATTTACTATCAAAACAAATGGATGAAATTTTACATAATGAAGAATTCCAAAAATTAGAGTCAACATGGAGAGGGCTTTTCTTTTTGGTAGAAAGAACTGATTTTAATGAAAATATTAAAATTAATCTTTTTGATATTACCAAAGAAGAAGCTTTAGAGGATTTTGAAAATAATCCAGATATTACTCAAAGTGTTGTTTATAAAAATATTTATTCTTCAGAATATGGGCAATTTGGTGGAGAGCCAGTTGGTGCTATAATTGGCGATTATCAACTAAGTACTGCAAGTCCAGATATGACTTTTTTAAATAAAATGTCAAGCATAGCTGCAATGAGCCATTCACCATTTTTAACTTCTTTAGGGCCTAAATTTTTTGGTTTAGAAAACTACTCAGAATTAGCCAATATTCAAGATTTACAAAGTCTTCTTGAAGGCCCTCAATATACAAGATGGAGAACTTTTAGAGAAAATGAAGATTCTAAATACACAGGATTAATGGTTACAAGATTTCTAACAAGATCTCCTTATGATAGCGAGGAAAATCCTATTAAAAGTTTTAATTATAAAGAAAATGTTCACGCATCTCACAATCATTTACTATGGGGAAATTCAGCATATGCTTTTGCAACAAGATTAACAGAAAGTTTTGCTAAATATAGATGGTGTGGTAGCATAATTGGTCCAAAAAGCGGAGGAAGCGTAAAAGATCTTCCGACTTATTTTTATGAAAATTTTGGCAACTTAAAAGCTAAAATTCCTACCGAAGTTTTAATTACAGATAGAAGAGAATATGAACTTGCAGAAAATGGGTTTATAACCTTAACCCTAAGAAGAGATACTAATAATGCAGCATTTTTCTCAGCAAATTCCGCTCTAAAACCTAAGATTTTTCCAAATACACCAGAAGGAAAAGAAGCTGAGACAAATTATCGCTTAGGCACTCAACTACCTTATGTCTTTTTAATTTCAAGATTAGCACATTACCTCAAAGTATTACAAAGAGAAGAAATAGGAAGTTGGAAAGAAAGAAGCGATATTGAAAATGGTTTAAATGAATGGATTAGACAATATATTTCAGATCAAGAAAACCCACCAGCAGAAGTTAGAAGTAGAAGACCTTTTAGAGGAGCACAAGTAAAAGTAGATAACATACCAGGGGAACCTGGTTGGTACAAGATTGGATTAAGTGTTCGTCCTCATTTTAAATATATGGGTGGAAATTTTGAACTATCTTTAGTAGGTAAACTAGATAAAGAATAATAAATGTCTTTACTAGATAAAATTATTCACTCATTGGATGATCAATATAAAAATATTCCTTTTCACCAAAATGAATTTCAAGAAATAAAAAACAATATACAAGTTTTGCTTAATGCAAAACTTGATGATTGTTTAAGTGTTAAAGATTTTGGATTATCTGATTTAGAAAACTTAAATTTAAGCTCCACAGAGCTTTGCTTAAATATGGCAAGAGAAATACACAAACTTATAAACAAACACGAAAAAAGAATTATAGTTAACTCTATTACATATAATGATTCTCTAAAGCCTTGGCAACTTTCCTTTTTATTAAGGTGTGTTTTTTATGATGATAATTTTAAAGAATTTGCATTTGAGATTATATTTAAAAATAATCGATATTGTGAGGTTGTCTAATGACACAAGATGATATATATTATTATCAAAAAGAAATTTCTTACCTTAATCAAACTCGGAAAATTTTTATAGATAAATTTCCCAAACTAGCGCCTTTTTTATCTCATGATAGCAAAGATCCAGATATTGAAAGAATTATCGAAAATTTAGCAATACTAACCTCCAAAATTCATCAAGAATTAGATCAAAACATACCCTATATTGCAGAATCTTTAATTAATATTCTTTCTCCAAATTATACCAATATTCTACCTTCTATGTGTATGCAAGAATTTCAATTTAATGAAAATAGCAAACTTAACAAATTAATCATTCCAAAAAATAGTATAGTTAAATCTATACCTATAGAAAAATGTGAATGTGAATTTAAAACAATATATGATGTATATTTATACCCACTAACTATAGAAAATGTTTTTCTTGGAAGCGAAAAACAATATCATACAATGAACATACAACTTAGAGTCAACAAAGAAGACTTGAATATAGAACATCTAGAGTTAGATAAACTAAACATATATTTAGGTGATGATGTATACACTTCCTCCACACTACTTTTTTACATACACCAGCATTTAGAAGAATTAAAAATCATATCTCATGATACAAACGAAGAATTTAAAATAAACACATATGACATTAAAACTATGGGTCTAAAATCAAAAGAGAGTTGCTTATTTTACAATGATTTGGGCTTTGAATCATTTTCTTTATTAAGAGAGTACTTTTTTTTACCAGAAAAATTTAATTTTATCTCAATACAAGGTTTAGATGTTTTACGCGAATGTAAAGGAAAACAAATTAGTATTTTTTTTAAATTTAACAAAACACTTCCTAAAAATTGTATTGTAAAAAACGAATTGTTTTCACTATCAACAACACCCATTATTAATGTTTTTGAAAAAGCAGCAGAGCCTATTATTAATAATCATACACAAAATGGGTATAGAATTTTTATAGATAGAACTAATTTAGATGCATACGATATAGTTCAAATAAAACAAGTAAAAGCACACAATAGTGATAGTGGAAGTAGAATTTTAAAAAATTATAAAAATTTTGAACGTTTTGAGTTTATGCAAAATAAAATATGTGATTTTTACTACATTACAAATAAATCAAATTCTAAACATGATAATTTCAAAGAAATATCTTTTTTATCATCAAATGAAACAAACGAAACAATAACCATAGATACACTATGTTGCAATAAAAATTTACCCACTCTTTTAAAAATAGGTGAAATTAATCTTGTACCTTTCCATAAAGATGTAACTACAAAAAATATTACACTTCCAACACCAACAAGACAAATTAAAGTAAATGGAAATCTTCTATGGAAACTAGTTTCTATTTTATCCTTTAGTTATCAAACTCTATTAACTAAAACATCATTTTTTCAAGTCCTAGAAAGTTATAGTTTTCCCGACGACAAAGAATCTGAAATAGTTTGTCAACTACTTACATCTTCAATAATTGATATCAAATCAAAATCAACTTATTTAGTTGATGAATACATTACAAAAAAAGGAACTATGAGTATCATAAGCATAGATGATTCTAAATTTTACTCTTTAGGAGAAGTTTATAAGCTAGGTTTAATAATTTCAGAATTTTTATCATCTTTTGTTAGTATTAATTCATTTTGTGAATTAAAAATTAAATGCATAAATTCAAAAATTATTTTATCTTATCCTTTTAAAAAAGGAAATAAACCTATATTATGAACAATATAACTTCTTGTACTTTTTATAAGATTCTTACAAAAATACTAAAAGAATATCATCAAGAAGATATTTTTTTAAGAGTCAATAATGCTCTAAAACATCCCAATAAAGAAATCGAGTATGTAAAAATCAATAAACATAATAATTTTCCTGTAGAAATTATGATCAACTTTATGGGTCTGCAAGGAAACACATCACAACTTCCATCCTATATATTAGACAAACTTTCTAGAAATGAGGATGGTGGTGATGGATGGAGTTTATTTTTTGATTTTTTTAATCATTACCTTCTTTGGATTTTTTTTGAAATTACCACCCTTAATAACTATCCAAAAAGTTTTAATATAGAATTTAATGATAGAATTTCTAAAATACTATTTTCTATATTAGGTATTAATGATACAAAAATAGCAAAGAGATATCTACCTTTTGCACCGTTACTACTAAGTTCAAGAAGACCCAAAGGCTATATCGAAAGAATTTTACAAATAACTTTCAATTTGCAAAATCAACTAAGTATTATAGAAAATATTCCTCATCAAATTTACATAAGAAATATACAGTTGAATAAATTAGGACATAAAAATCATATTTTAGGGAAAAATATAATATTAGGAAAAAAATTTCTATCTTATCAAAATAAAATAGCTATTTACATAAAAGATATACACTATGATGAAGCTTTAAAATACTTTCCAAACGCAGAAAAATACAAAGAACTTAAAGAAAGTATATTGTTTTTAACTAATAATGAATTTTGTGTTGATTTATACCTTAAAATTATTTTTAATAAAAGAATGTTATTTAATCTAGGAAATCATTCTCACTCCAAATTGGGCTGGGGTAAAATTTTAGGAAAAAAAATAAAAACTTACGAAATAATACATATAAAACTTCATGAATGATTTTTATATTTATCAAAATATATCATTTACTTATTTATATATACTTAAATTTCATTATTTAAGTTATTTTTAATACTGATATACTAGGTTTAGTAGCATCCAATATTACGTAAAAATCATAAATTAGTGTTCTTAAGCCTATTCTATTTCAACCTCACATTCATAATCATATTAGATAAAAAGATACTATCTTTATCAAAGCTTTTTAAGTTATATTCTAGTTTTAAATATCTTTTTTGTATATCTTGTATTAAAGTT